>NZ_JAYKTS010000004.1 GCF_037024155.1 Bacillus sp. 2205SS5-2 | reverse complement strand
TATCATTTATCTCATTTACAAGACTTCTTTTAATAAATGATCTCCCAATTGATTGGTTATCCGAAATGAGTGTAGTTTTAAAAAACGCCCGGATTTTCTACGGGATTAGTTTGCCTGAAAATGGATAATCAACACGCCTGGTATATCTTAATTGATTTTTGGATGATTGACTAGTGAATAGTTCAGTATATGAATGCGTCTTTTACCTAGAACTTCTTCATAAGGAGGAAAGTCTTGGAGATAGAGTCGACAGGTAATCCATGACATTCTCCTAAAAAAACGATAAACTAAAAGATAAAAGGTCTTAGTAAAGTAAGGGGAATTAGTTATGAATTCAAAATGGTATGGCAATATAGGGAAAATCGTGATTCCAACGCCATTTGCTGTGGGCAATGTAAATGCGTATGTAATCAAAAGTGATGTGTTGACGTTAATAGATGCAGGTCCGAAAACAGATGAAGCATGGGAAGCTATGAAATCTGGACTTAGCCATTTGGGCTATTGTCCGGAAGATATTGAACAGGTTGTGTTAACGCATCATCATCCTGATCACGCGGGACTGCTTGACTATTTTTCACATGAGGTTCCTGTTTATGGTCACTCGTATAATCAGGATTGGCTCTTGCGAACAGAAGCTTTTTTCAAAAGACATGATGATTTTTATGCTGAGCTATTTTTGGAACTCGGTTTACCTCAACAGTTTCTTATTTTTTTAGACCGTTTACGGGCTCCATTGAAATGGATGTGTCAGCGCACATTAACAGGTGTATTACAAGAAGGAGATGCTATCCCGGGCTTGCAAGAATGGAAAGTAATTGAAACTTTAGGACATGCTCAAAGTCATCTGTCTTTTTATCGTGAAAAAGATGGAGTGTTAATAGCAGGCGATCATCTTATCGCACATATTTCCTCTAATCCTTTAATTGAGCCTGCGGAACAAATGGAGCAAGAACGACCAATGCCTCAAGTACAGTACAATGCCTCTCTACGTAAAATGCTAGAGTACGATATTTCGCTTGCCTTTAGTGGTCATGGTAGTGAGATTAACGCTGTACATGAACTTGTAAACAGACGTTTAGAGCGCCAGCACGTACGCGCCATGAAGGTGAGAGATATGCTGGTGGAAGAACCTAAAAGCTGTTTTGACATTTGCCAAAAATTATTTCCAGAAATATTTAAGAAGGAACTAGGCTTAACGATGTCGGAAACATTAGGTCAATTGGATTACTTACTAGATGTTGGAGAAGTTAGTGTTACACATAACGAGTACGGGGTAGCGATGTATTCAGCTTAAAAAGGAGGCAGCCCGCTGTGAAAGGGAAATATATAGTGATTACGGGAGCCTCAGGTGGGTTAGGTGCTTCCATTGCCTATGAATGTGCCAAGCAAGGTGGAAACGTTGTGTTGCTCGCTCGAAATAAGGAAAAGCTACAAGCGATTCAACAAGACCTTCATGAGAAATATAAGATAAAGGTTCAAATTTATTCCGTTGACGTCACTAATATCAATGAGGTTGAAAATATTTTTAGCTTAATTCGACAGGAATTACCGGCGATTGATGTATTAGTAAACAATGCCGGGTATGGGGTCTTTGATGATGCTGATGAGGCTCAATTTGAAGACATCAAAGGAATGTTTGATTTGAATGTACTCGGACTAATTTCATGTACAAAGCAAGTGTTACCGCTTATGAAGCAAAGAAGAGGCGGACAAATTATCAATATAGCTTCACAAGCCGGAAAACTAGCGACCCCTAAATCGAGTGCGTATGCAGCGACGAAGCACGCTGTCCTTGGTTATACCAACGCCTTACGCCTGGAGTTAAAGCCATTCGATGTCAAAGTAATGGCCGTTAACCCTGGACCCATTGCAACGAATTTCTTTGATGTTGCTGATCGGAACGGGAATTATCTTAAAAGTGTAGAAAAATGGATGCTAAAGCCTGAAGTAGTAGCGGGAAAAATCGTTTATTATATGTTTACGAATAAAAGAGAAATCAACTTGCCTAACTGGATGAATGTGATCAGTAAAGTTTATACAATAATGCCGAGTGTAGTTGAAAAACTAGGAGGCAAATCCTTTTATCAAAAATAACGCCACTTTTTTCTGAAACGTCAGAAAATGAGAGTGGCGTTTTCTTTTTGAAACCGATAGAATTCAATCTATTCTAATTTTTTTAATACGATCAAATTTTTGATTAGTGATTTTAACCAATAAATTTATTCTTTTCTACTTAAGCAATGATTTAGCTAATCAAATATTCATACACCACACCTTGAATGATTTCATGAAGATCTTGTGATTTGCTTTGAAGTTGCTTCTCGATGTGGTGAAAGAAGTCCTCCTAATCCTCTTCGTTTATAGGGAGAGAAGCCTCACTATGTCCATATTGTTGAAAGCATTGCACCACCATTTTCTTGAGAAACTGCCCCTCCATTTTGTTCACCACACATTGATTATACTTATTTTTCTTTCTTTCCAATAGGCTGTTTTCGCAAAGTTTGTTGCTTTTCGTATCAGTCTATTATCTATGATTTAGCTTAGATTCGTCTATTTTTGATGGAATTCAACAGTGAAATGAAAGATTTAATCAAAAATATGATGAAATAGCCACAATGTATACGAAAAGAGCCTTCCAATATGAATTTATTTAGATAACAGATGAATTTTTATTGTAAACGAACATATATTCGTATAAACTTTGGGTATAAATAATATTAGAACAAATGTTCTATTTGAGGGGGAGAACATGACAGTAGACTACAGTAGGCTACCACAACGGAAGATTTTATGCATCGATATGAAGAGCTTTTATGCCAGCTGTTCGGCCGTCATGAGGGGGTTAAATCCTCTTGAGTGTTATTTAGCAGTAGTTGGAGATCAGGAGCGGCAGGGCAGTATCGTGTTAGCAGCTTCTCCGAAACTGAAGAAGGAATTCGGGATTAAAACAGGTTCCCGTCTTTTTGAGATTCCAAATGATCCCCGTATTATTTTGGCGAATCCGAAAATGGCGACCTACATCCGAATATCGACAGAGATTACCCGTCTATTTCACCGCTACGTTCCGAAAGAAGCTATTCATACGTACTCAGTTGATGAAAGCTTTTTAGCGATTGATGGAGTGTCGACTTTATGGGGAGATGCTCATACGACTGCCGAGAAAATTAGATCAGATATAGAAAGAGAATTTCAGTTACCGTGTGCCATAGGGATTGGTCCTAATATGTTGCTTTCAAAGTTATGCTTAGATTTAGAGGCGAAAAAAACAGGAATTGCCGAATGGACGTATGAGGATGTTCAAACGAAGCTTTGGCCTGTGACGCCGCTGAGTGAAATGTGGGGAATTGGCAAAAGGGTAGAACGAACGTTAAACCGGATGGGGGTTTTTTCAATTGGTCAGCTTGCTCGCTACGACCTAAAAAAATTGGAAGTTAAATTTGGTGTAATGGGCAATCAGCTTCACTATCATGCATGGGGAGTGGATTTATCGGAAATTGGGGCCCCAATTATGGAAGGGCAAATTAGCTTTGGAAAAAGTCAAATTCTACTCAGAGATTATAAAAAGGAAGAAGAAATTAAGCATGTTATTTTAGAGATGTGTGAAGAAGTAGCACGCCGAGCACGGAATCATCAAAAGGCCGGACGAACGATTAGTTTCGGCTTAGGCTATAGTCAAGATGAATTTGGTGGTGGGTTTCATCGCTCTCGTTCAATTGAGCATCCGACGAATATTACGATGGAAATGTACCGGGTATGCCTTGAATTGTTTCATGAGCATTACGAAAAGAAAACCGTCCGGCAAATTTCGATATCGCTTTCGAATATTGTCGACGACGAATCACTGCAGCTTGATTTATTTCGTCCGGACTTAACGAAAAAACGAGAGCTGGGCTATGTGATGGATCGATTACGAAATCGGTATGGCTCTGGAGCAATTCTTCGAGCGGTTTCGTATACAAACGCAGGAACGGCAAGACACCGGGCCCGGTTAGTGGGCGGACATAGAGCCTAGAAAGGAGAGAGAAGGATGATTCGTGATCGCGGAAGAATGAAATGGACCTCGATGATGCTACCAGAGCACGTGAAGCTACTTCGAGACTGGTCAAAGGAAGATAGCTTCGAAAAGGAAAAAGAAATAGATGAACAGCAGCTAGAGGATTTAAACATCGTTGCTGCGGAAGCGATGGAATACGGGAAGTGTGTCACCATTACCCACTACACTAACAAGCGCTATGAATTACTGGTGGGCACGCTTCACTCCTGGGATGCCTACAGTGAAACGTTTCAGGTGATCGATCGTTTCGAGGCTAAGCATGAAGTTGCGCTCAAGCGCATCATCGATCTTCGTTTGAGTGATTAGAAATGTACTATCAAGGTTGTAAATCATAGAAATAATAGGGTTTGCGTTATCTTTTGTATTATTTCATATATAATTTTCAGAAAAATGTCTGAAACGATCCATTTTTAGTAGCTATTAGGTACAAACTATACAAAAAGAGACTTTGCATATTGTAATGCTGATACTTACAAATAGTTTTTGATAAATGGCTGTGTCGCAAAGTTTGTTGCTTTATCGTATCAGTTTATCATTTTGGATATAATTTTGTTTCGGGCATCATTTCGCCTGTTTTTGATGGAAATCAACAGTGAAATGGAGGGTTTAGTCAAAAATGAGATGAAAGAGCCACAATGTATACGAAAAACTCGATGGCAGCGCTCGCTTCACGCCGCCACCGCCTATCATGAAAATCCAGCCTAAAGACACAGAATAATCGTCTATCCCATTAATTAGCTGACCATACTGTTTACTAACAATACGACCAGTCCGAAGACTCTTTGGTGGATCTATCTCTAAGAGAGGATACCCTGTACGAAAAACTGGTTGTGACAGTTTAGAAGAACCGCCTATTGTGTTTTTTATCACGTATACAAAATTTTTTTACTACGTATCCTGTCACATGTATTGTCAATAAATTGCGAGGTGAAGCTTAAAATGGATGCCATGATGAATGAAAAATGATTCAATACCTAAAAAAGAAAGGATATAATTTCGAATTAACAGGACAACAGACAGCGTAAGTACTATAAAATTGTAGGATTAGTACAAGATCACTGGCCCCAAAAAATGTGAATATTGAGGGCTTAGTTTAGTTATGCTTCCTACCAATTGAGTTTTCATACAAAATGGATGCCATGATGAATGAAAAATGATTCAATACCTAAAAAAGAAAGGATATAATTTCGAATTAACAGGACAACAGACAGCGTAAGTACTATAAAATTGTAGGATTAGTACAAGATCACTGGCCCCAAAAAATGTGAATATTGAGGGCTTAGTTTAGTTATGCTTCCTACCAATTGAGTTTTCATACAAAGAGCCTTCTGGAAGACAAACGAGCCGCCAATTGACGACTCGTTTGTCTTTTTACTTATGTCCTTAAAATCACAATTTTTTGACTGTTACTATCTAAATGAAACCATTTAAGGGGAAATTCAGTCTTAGGAAACAGAACGTGGGAATAAAATGTTGTTCTCAAGATGAATATGCTGAAATAAATCGGATTCCAGCGCTTCGAGACGTTGATAAGCGAGCCGGTATGTTCCGCAAGCACCTGCCGGTGGTGTATAGTCATTCGTAATCTCACGCATTTGTTTTAGAATAGTGCCGGCTGTAGTATGCTCATGTTCCAATTCTTGTACAACAGCTAGTAGCTTTTGACGGTTTTGCTCAGTAGGGTTTTCTTCAAATTCTAAAATTAAAGGAAAGTCGATCGTTTCTTCTTTGCTGGTATGTTGTTCTAACTCAGCCTTTAGTTCATAAAAAAGCTTGTGAATTGTGACTAAGTGAGGATGTGTTGCTCCGTGAACTCTGTGTACTTTTGTTATATAAGGACTAAGAAGTGGTAATTCCTCGTTTAGATAGGCATGATGTTTTTGAATAATATACTCGATTAATTCACGTGAGCTAGAATGTTCCCAATCAATCGTGGCTTCACTTAAAGCAAACATTTGCTGATAAAGTTCGTTTAATTTTCCAAGTACTTCTCCTACGGAAAGATTTTTCTCTTGAATTGCTTCAATTAAGGGACGATTTCCACCACAACAAAAATCAATTCGATAGGTTTTAAATAGGTCGCTAGCTTTAGGGAATTTCGTTACAATTTCTGCCACTGTTTGGGAATCAGTTAATACTTGCTTCATGGATATACCTCCGATTTTTTAGTTTATGAGTGTAAAACAAGCTAGTCACAAAAGGAATGTGATTTGTATCAAAAAATAAGTTAAATTAGTAATCGACGATTAATAACGCTGTTTTTACAAAGGTTGTTGCTTCTCTGACCAGTCTATAAACGTTGATATCGCTTGGTTTCGGGTCATCTTTTCACATCATTTTTAACTCGAAATGAGGAAAGAAAAGAGTGTTTCCATCCTTTTTTGTATGCTACAGCAACAAAGTATGCGAAAAGAGCCATTAATAAAGAAGCTCATTTTGTAATTTTTCAAGATTGATTATATAGCATCCTTGTTTATCAAGTTCGATCAGTTTCTTTTTTCGTAGAGTATTTAAGGTTCGACTCACGGTTTCTCTCGTTGTTCCAATCATATTAGCGAGCTCACGATTGGTAAAGTTTGTGGTGATTTTATAAAGGTTTACACTGCATAGCGTACCATTCGATTTTGATAACCGAATCAAAAGCATAATGATTTGTTCATACGTATTATGAAGAATTTTTTCTTCTAAGCGATTTTGAAGATCCACGATTTTTTCTCCGAGAACTTTAAAGATTTTAATGCAAAGTTCCGGGTTTTTGATTAATACTTTTTCAAAATCGACAATCGGCATGACGATTAGTTGAGCCGTTTCAATGATTTCAGCATTTGCTGGAAACGTTCCTTTTCGAAAAAAACCCGCATGTGGAAACATTTCACCGGCTTGGAGAACGGATACAATCTGTTCTTTGCCCGCCGCATCATTTCGGTAAATTTTTACTTTTCCAGAATGAATAAAGAAAACCCGGTCGAGTACATCTTCTTGCATAAAAACAAGTGATTTTGGGTTAAAGGTTCTTGTGATCGAAATATCGACAAAGGGTATTAGTTCTTCGGTTGAGAGTTCTTTAAACAAAGGTACTGCTTGAAAATGGGCCTGGATATCATTCCATCTCATTACAATACCATCCTTTCTTATAGTAAGACTGTTTTCACAAAGTTTGTGGCTTTTCGTTAGTATACTAACTTTGATATCACATTGTTTCGAGGCATCATTTCGTCTATTTTAGATGGAAATCAACAACAAAATGAGGTCTTCCATCTAAAATTAGATGAAATAGTCACAATGTATACGAAAGGAGCTTTTCACAGCAACATCTATATGCTAAAAAGATCGATTTCGGGTCATCTTTCCTAATTTTTGGGACAAAATCACTTAGATTTTGCGGAGAGCTTTTGGGACATACACACACGCCGGTTCACTTTCTAAATAATCTCCTGTTAGGGCATAGGCTCTCGACCTAGATCCCCCACAGACGTTGCGAAACTCACATTTCCCACATTTCCCTTTGTAGGAGTCAGGATTTCGCAATTGTTTTAGAATCGGTGAATGACGATAAATTTCCGGTAGTGCGGTTTCCCTTACATTCCCTACTTTAATAGGGAGAAGCCCGCTAGGGTAGACGTCCCCGATATGAGAAATAAACACGAACCCATTTCCGTCATTTACTCCTCGAGGGGCACGACCTAGACCATCAATCTGACCGGTTTTACCAGAATGTAACGTATCCTCATATTGAATCCTTTTGTTTTGGTCTATATTTTTGCGCATCTTATCCTGAAGAACAACGCGTCGATAGTGCTGAGCGGCAGTTGTTTTTATATCAAATGGGACGCGTTGGCTTAATTGGTTGAGCCAACGGAAAACTTTTTCATGTTGAACAGGTGAAATCATATCCGTTTCTTTGCCCCGTCCGATAGGGACAAGGAAAAACACGCTCCAAAGAACACAGTCGAGCTTCTCAATGAGGGCTGCCATTTCATCTAAAACGTCCACGTTGTAGCGTGATATGACGGTGTTGATCTGTAGTGGAAGCTTAAGTTCATGAATATATTCAATGGCATTCATAGTTAAATCAAATGAACCGGAAGTGCCTCTAAAATGATCATGTATTTCAGCTGTTGGTCCATCTAAGCTAAAGGCCCATCTTGATAGCCCAATTTCTTTCGCTTTTTGAATGGCCTCTTTTGTCACGTTAGGAGTGGCACTCGGCGTCATCGATACGCGAACCCCTTTTTGGATGGCATAGGAGGCGATATCATAGACATCAGGTCTCATTAAAGGGTCTCCACCAGTGAAGACTAGGAGTGGATTATCCATTTCGAATATTGAATCGATTAATTTTTTTCCTTCTTCAAAGTTAAGTTCAAGTGGGTGACGCTTATATTGTGCCTCTGCACGACAATGAAGACAATGCAATTCGCAGGCTCTCGTTAATTCCCAAATCACAATAAATGGGTTTTCGTTAAAATCACGGTCAATCATTCTAAACCCTCCTAGACTAGATTATGTCTATAGTAAAAAAATACGAGAGAGTTGTAAGTGAACTACATCACATAGCTAATTGGAAAACGACAGGATGAGTCTATTATGCCCAAATAGTAGGGAGTGTAAGAGAAACTTTTTCCATTGCCTGCGATCAATAAGGAAGAAGAATGGGGCAATTTACTAGAGTATTTCTCTCTGCCTCTCTTCTAATCTGATTAGCGTTCATTTACGAAAGTATCAATTTTGATAGCTAAATTTTCATAATGATTGAATAATTCTGAACTCTCTTCATAAATACTTGGTGTCTCCGATGAATGAGAGGCTTCTTCAATTGGTATTTGAGCTAATACGTTCGTACCTAATTCATCTGCTAAAAGGCGACCTCCATCTTTTCCGAATAAATAATACTTCTTATCACTATCTATTGGTTGAAAGTAAGCCATGTTTTCTACTACGCCAAGAATTTCATGCTTGGCTTTAATGGCCATTGTGCCCGCTCTTTCTGCAACTAACGCAGCCGTTGCATGTGGGGTTGTCACGATTATCTCTTTACTTTGAGGAATATAGTGGTGCATATCTAGTGCGATATCCCCGGTACCAGGAGGCATATCTAATATACAATAGTCCAATTTCCCCCACATAACATCCTTGCTAAAATGTTCGACCATTTTCCCTAGCATAGGCCCTCTCCAAATAACTGGTTCATTATCCTTTATTAAAAATCCCATCGACATTACCTTCACTCCATGAGACTCAATCGGAATAATTTTTCCATTAAAAGTTTTGGGACGATTAGTGAGATTCATAATTTTAGGTATGCTAAATCCGTAGATATCTAGGTCAATAAGAGCTACACTTTTTCCTTGTCGTGCAAGAGCGATAGCAAGATTTACTGATACGGTCGATTTACCTACTCCGCCTTTTCCACTGGTTACTGCGATGACGTGACTTGATAACATAAATAACACCTCTTTATTAAATTTTGCGATGATGTCTCATTCGATGTGATGTACTTCACACTATAGATGGAAGAGTTTCATTACAATGAATGGAGTTGATACACCAGCAACTTATTAAAAATCTACCAAAGATAGAATTGTCGTGGTGTATAAAAAGTCACATGGGGGTGTTTCGGAATTATGAAACCATTAGAGCGCTCATTCTATTCTAAAACGAGCAAAAAAGCCTTTTTTATCATCTTGTTTCTCTTGCTAACGACTTGGATTGGGACTGAACAGTTTTCACATTTTGACATGGCATTAATGGGGTATCTCATTGCTTCCCTTATTTTTGCGGTTGGATTAACAATCAGAATGAGTTCGTGGTTATTGCGACCGGCTACCAAACAGGTAATTAAAAGAAGTCTTCACAATTTAACACAAAGAAGTCGAAAAAAACGAAATTTGATTTCCATTGGAAAAACAGCCTTTGAAAATATTTTTCTACAAAAATTTATTTTTAAAAGAGGCATGTATCGGGGAGTCCAACATTTCCTAATTGCTTGGGGATGCATCGGTTCATTCGCCATTACGTTTGGACTTACCTTTGGTTGGATGCACTTTGAGCTAGTAGATCCAGAGACATATGTCATTGTCGTCATGGGAATAGAAACGATCACTATGGCCGCTCACGGATTGTTTGCAGAAATGGTCTATAACGGATTAAATATTACTGCAACAATGGTGCTAGTTGGTGTTAGTATGGCCTTAACGAGGCGTATCGTAAACCAAGATGTCAAAGTCACCCAACGTGCTGAATTTGACTTATTTCCTTTATATATCTTATTAGCGGTTACGGTAACCGGACTCCTATTAACCGTATCCTATGTATTGCTAGATGGATGGATGCATCATTATATGACACTAATCCATCAAGTTACAGTGGTTGTTCTATTAGTCTACTTCCCATTTGGGAAACTGTATCATTTACCGATAAGACCACTAGCCACAGCGGTGCCGATGGATTATCAAGAAGAATGGCAAGTGGATACAAAGCCTTGTAAACAATGTGGAACTACGTATAGTTCGGATGACCAAATATTAGATGTGCAGGAAATTTTGGCTGCGCAGCAGTTCGATTTACAGCTTTCCGATGGAAGTTATTTATCTGATTATTGCCCAGCCTGCCGCAGGAGAATTCGGGTGATGAAACAACTCAATTTACCATCGAAGGTAAATGAAAAAGAGAAACCAATCTCTACGATAAATGGTATGCATCTATCGGGCTTTAGCAAGAAAAGAACCGAAGATTACTATGAATTTCCTGAACATGTTCAAAAAGAGATAGAAAAGTACAAAGAAGTGGGAGGAACCAAAAAATGAGTCAATTTATCGCAAAAGAAGGTGTCAAAAACCTTCATAAACCAGGAGAAAAGCTAATCACTACTCATTGCTGTTATTGTGGCATGCAATGTGGTATGCATATACGAGTGAATGAAAAGTCAGGAAAAGTTGTGGGAGTAGAGCCTCGCTATGATTGGCCGGTTACTAAGGGGAAAATGTGTCCGAAAGGCGTTACAGCCTATCAAACGATTGATCATGAGGATCGAATATTAAAACCACTAATCAAGAAGAATGGTGAATTTGTAGAGTCATCTTGGGAAGAAGCACTCGACTTAATTGAAAAGAATTTTAAAAAGCTACAAGCAGAAAGTGGGAAAGATGCACTGTCCGTTTTTGGTGGAGTCTCAATGACCAATGAAAAATGTTATTTAGTAGGAAAATACGCAAGAGTCGCGCTTGGCACAAGATTTATTGATTATAACGGTCGCTTTTGCATGAGTTCTGCAGCAGGGGGATTCTTAAAAACATTAGGAATGGACAGAGGTTCCACTTTACCGTGGCCAGAACTAGAACATACGGATTGTTTTTTTATCGCAGGGTCGAATACTGCGGAATGTCACCCAACGAGTATCCAATGGCTTTGGAAAGCGAAGGATAAAGGGGCGAAATTAATCGTTGTCGATCCGCGTGAAACACCAACCGCCAGAGTAGCTGATGTTCATCTAGATTTAAAACCAGGGACAGATTCTGCGTTAGCAAACGGGATGCTACATATCATTATAAAAGAAGGATATGTAGATCAAGAGTATGTGGAGAAGAGGTGCAATAATTTTGAAGAATTGAAGCAAAATGTGGAAAAATTCACTCCAGCCTATACATCGGAGATTACAGGCGTTTCAGTAGAAAAAATTATTAAAGCTGCTCATATATATGGCATGTCGCCTCGGTCCGTTGTCATGTTTGCACGAGGAGTGGAACAACAATCCAAAGGGGTCGATAATGTTTCGCTGTATACATCTATGGCATTACTACGAGGCCAGATTGGGAAGTTCGCTTCAGGTGTTGCTACATTCACGGGTCAAGGAAATGGTCAAGGAGGAAGAGAGCATGGGCAAAAGTCAGACTTACTACCAGGCTATCGGAAATTAACTGATCCTGCAGCTGTTGACTATATTTCCAGCGTGTGGGGAATCGATCCAAGTGAAATGCCAGCCCCAGGGGTATCCGCATATGAAATGTTTGATGAAATTCAAAAAGGAGCCATTCGTGGTATGCATGTCATTTGTAGCAACCCGGCTGTATCCGCACCCAATCTTGAACATATTTGGAACGGATTTAGAAAGTTAGACTTTCTAGTGGTTAGTGATTTCTTTTTATCAGAAACCGCGCAATTTGCCGATGTCGTGCTACCTGCGACGAGCTGGGCAGAAGATGAAGGGACAACGACCAACTTAGAAGGTCGTGTGATTCGAATCCGCAAAGTAAGTGAACCTCTTGGTGAGTCACAACCGGATTGGAAAATATTCCAAATGATCGCAGATAGAATGGAAAGAGGCAAGTATTTTCCCTATGAAAATGCAAGCGATATTTATGAAGAGTTACGCATTGCAACAAAAGGTGGAAAAGCAGATTATTACGGGATTACATGGGATCGAATTGACAAAGAAGATGGGGTATTCTGGCCTTGTCCATCTGAAGATCATCCTGGTACACCGACGATGTTTATCGAATCCTTTGGAACACCGGATGGAAAAGCAAATTTGGCAGCAGTGGAGTGGAAAGAAGCAGGAGAAGTACCTACAAAAGAGTTTCCCTTGTTTTTAACGACAGGTCGTGTTGTGTTTCATTATTTGACAGGAAATCAAACAAGAAGAGTCGATTTTCTCATGGAGCAGTGCCCAGAACCATTCGCAGAAATGCATCCAGCACTAGCTAGTCAGTACCGACTACAGGACGGAGAGCTCGTCAAGTTAACAACCCCAAGATCTCATATGATTGTTAAAACGAAGATTACGAAGGCCATTCGAAGAGATACGGTATTTGTTCCTTATCATTGGGGAGAAGAGTTAGCGGTCAATCAATTAACAAGTGATTGTCTCGATCCGATGTCTAGAATGCCAGAGTTTAAGGTATGCTCACTTAAACTCGAAAAAATCTAGGAGTGAACCGTTAAATAGGAGGGAGAAATAATCATGAATAAAATAATGTACTTAGAATTTGAAAGATGCATTGGTTGTCGAGCGTGTCAAGCAGCCTGTCGTGAATGCGGAGATCATGATGCAAAAGAGCGTAACTATGTTGAATACATTGACTTTACCGAAAGTCGGCAAACATATCCGATGTTGTGTATGCAATGTAAAGACCCTGCATGTGCGAGGGTATGTCCAGCGAACGCTATCCAAATAACTGAAGAAGGTGTCGTACTATCGGCGATGGAAGAAAAATGTATCGGCTGCCGGAACTGTACATTTGGCTGTCCATTCGGAATTCCTAAGTTTGATTTTGAAGAAAATAAAATGTACAAATGTGACATGTGCTATGACCGTTCCAAGTTTGACATCGCACCAATGTGTGCATCGGTATGTCCAAGTGATGCGATCCGCTTTATTGATTTTGACGAAATGCAGCAATTGCGTCGCAAGCGTGCGCAAATGAATTTAGTAGAGGGGAAAAAACCACAAGAAGGAAACAAATGGGATTTCGTCCCGGAATTCTTTGGTGTTTATACGGATTAAAGAAAAGAAAGGAAGAGTATCCTCATGTCGAAGGAAAAAGTCAAAAAAGACCAGAAACAGACCAATGGAGATATGATTAATTTAATAGATAACCTGAACCGGGATGAAGACCTCAAATTTAATCGGCGATCCTTTTTGAAATCAGCTGTTGGGGCTTCTATTACCATCGGTTTAGCAACGATTCCTTTCTCTGCTTTGGCATTAAGCGAAAAAGAGGAAGAGGTTAATCGGAAATATATTGGCAGACTATCAGAAATTCCAAAAGATAGTTCGAAAAACTTCAATTACCCAACCGAGGATGAACCCGCTATCTTAGTTCATACAAAAGAGGGGGAGTTGAAAGCGTATAACAGCAAATGTACGCATTTACAATGTCCTGTTTTTTATGAAAAAGAAGAGTCAGTTCTGCTGTGTCCATGTCATCGTGGCTTTTTTAGCGTAGAAAGTGGTCACCCGATGGCGGGTCCACCGCAAAGGGAATTACCAATGATTGCAATAGAAGTAAAAGATGGGTCTGTTTATGCGGTCGGAAGGATGGTACGACATGGGTAAGAAAGGCTATTGGCTTCTTATTTTTCTTACGCTTGCCGTCAATGTAGTGATGCTTCAATGGACCATTGAAGCGTATTTTGGAGAAGAGTACGAGCATGTATGGGTGTATACTAGTGTAAGTGTTGTGGCATCAATCGTTTGTTTTATCGCCTTCTTGGGTTGGAGAAAACAAGAGTATAAATAAAACTGTTTTCTCAAAATGATAGGGTTAATAGTAATAATGTATACGAAAAGATCCATAAATTAAGGCTGAAAGGAGCGTGTCGGATAGAGATTGTGAATCTCTTTCCAACACGCTCCTTTTTGTGACTCATAAAAAACTAGAGTGATCATTTTACCACTCATTTGTCGCTTCGATGGTTAATGAAGTCCCTTTAAAGGTTCGTTCTCCAAAGAGCGTAATCACCGTACATTTCGATATCACAGCACTGTTCTCATTCTTTTGATAACCGACAAACAGGCCAGTTGCCAGCTCTAGTTGATTTTCATCAAGGATTCTTACTTTCTTTCCTTCTAAAGTCTTCAGTTTGGCTTGTTGTAAAAAGTCGATCCACTTGTGCCAATTGGTAAGGATATAGGCACCTTCCCCATTTTTTAAATATCCTAACAGACTGTTAGTGTCATCATAAACTGCGCTCAAGTCTTCAATCAAATTTGAAAGAACTTGGTGAATTCTCGCATATTGTTCTAGGTTCAATTGGGGAGAAAATTCCAACGTTAATTTACAACGAGAAGAATCAATGATAGCGTTAATAAGAATTGTACTTTTTTCATTTAACACATATTGATTCTTTTTTTTGATGAACTTTTGATTGATTAATGAATCCTCAATGAATGAAGATGATGGTACATCTAAATGAACTGAAAACATGGAAAAATCCCTCCTGGTAAATAGGTTGTGAACTTTATCACTACACACTGCTTGTTTACTCTTTATTATAAGAGTATCAATTCTATCGGGGTGTGATGTACATTACTCTGATTGCTATCAAAATATCAATTTAATAGAGAGGAAGAGTTTCATTGAATGAACGTTATTCAAGGCAAATCCTTTTTAAACCAATAGGAACAATGGGCCAAGCCAATTTAATAAAAAAACACGTGCTTATATTAGGTGCTGGTGCGCTTGGAACTTCAAATGCAGAAATCCTTGTACGAGCAGGGGTTGGAAAACTCACCATTATCGATCGAGATTATGTGGAATGGAGTAATCTGCAACGACAACAGTTATATACAGAAGATGATGCACGACTGCAATTACCTAAAGTGGTTGCAGCGAAACGCCGATTACGTGAAGTGAATTCAAATGTAGACATTGAAGCCTTAGTAATGGATGCAACCGCTCAGTCGCTGCCTCCGTTACTAAGTGGAGTAGATCTCATCCTCGATTCGACCGATAACTTTGACATTCGGATGATTCTCAATGATTTGGCAAATCAATTTGGGATTCCCTGGATTTATGGTTCTTGTGTCGGAAGTGCGGGAATGAGCTATACGATATGGCCTGGTGAAACCCCTTGTTTTCATTGTTTGTTAGAAAAAGTGCCATTACAAGGGGCGACATGTGATACAGCAGGAATTATTTCACCTGCCGTCCAAATGGTCACAGTACACCAAACAACAGAAGCATTTAAAATTCTTGTCGAGGATAAAAAAGCCTTACGAAAAGGATTCATGACCTTTGATCTATGGAATAATCAGTATTACACCATGAATGTGGAAAAAGCAAAGAAGATCGACTGCCCTTCTTGTGGAGAAAATCCGTCCTATCCCTATTTGAAAGTTGAAAATCAAACCAAAACGACCGTACTATGTGGTAGAGAAGCGGTTCAAATACGAACGAATCAGCAAGACATCAATTTAGTAGAACTTGAAAAAAAACTAAGAAGTGTCGGAGAAACGAAGAGAAACGATTATTTATTATCCCTTCAATATCAAACCTATCGCTTAGTCTTTTTTAAGGATGGCCGGACGCTTATTCACGGAATTAAGGATATCGAAAAAGCAAAGAGTCTGTATTATCAATTAATTGGATAATGAGAGGAGATAGTTCAGCTTGATCAAAAGAAGGAATCCCATCAAAGTACATGAAGCAATTGAACAAGTTATGATGTTTGCAATAAAGGGAGAAAGAGAAGAAGTTTCCATTCATAACGCTCTTGGCAGGTTCTTAGCAACTGACTTACGTGCAGATCATGATGTTCCTTCCTTTAATCGATCACCATATGACGGATTTGCGGTTTTCGCAGAGGACACGAAATCGGCTTCAAGCACCAGTCCGATCACATTAAAGGTGGTTGGTGAAATTGGAGCAGGTAGCGTATTTGAAGGGAACGTGGAAAGAGGACAAGCAGTTAGAATTATGACAGGTGCCCAAATTCCTTCAGGATGCGATGCGGTTGTAATGTTAGAGTTAGCCCGTTCTTATCAGGTAGACAATCAAAATTGGGTGGATATTAACCGTTCCTATAAAAAGGGGGATAATATCTCCTTTAAAGGCGAAGAAACTAAAAAGGGCAGTATTCTCGTTCCAAAGGGAACACCTATTAACCCTGGCATCATTGCCTTGCTTGCTACTTTTGGCTACAGTAAGATTCCTGTTGGTAAAAGACCGAAAATAGGAGTCATTGCGACTGGAAGTGAGTTATTAACGATTGATGAGCCATTACAGCCTGGGAAAATTAGAAACAGCAATACGTATATGGCCTTAGCTCAAATAGAACGTGCAGGTGGAGAAGGAATTTACTTTGGGCAATTCGAAGATAATGTAGAGACTTGTTATAAGAAAGTAAAGGATGCATTGAAAGAAGTTGACTTACTGATTACAACAGGTGGAGTGTCGGTGGGGGACTATGACTATCTACCTGACATTTATAAAAAAATAAAGGCTAAAGTGCTTTTTAACAAGATTGGGATGAGGCCTGGCAGTGTGACAACCGTTGCTGAAAAGGACGGGAAATTACTATTTGGGTTGTCTGGTAATCCTTCTGCTTGTTATGTAGGGTTTGAATTACTTGCTCGTCCCATCATTCGTACCTACATTGGGAATCCAAATCCTTATTTGAAGAAAGTCAAGGGGTATCTAGGAGTCGATTTTACAAAGCCCAATCCCTTCACACGATTTATTCGTGGATCCATCGCTTATGAAGAGGGGAAGTTAGTTGCCTATCCTTCTGGACTAGACAAATCTAGTGTCGTGTCGTCTTTAGCTTATGCCAGCGTTTTCATTGAGCTTCCGGGTGGAACAAGAGGATATGAAAGGGGTAGGGAAGTAGCGATTCACCTATTAGAGGATCAAGACGGGCAAAGCAAGTTTGATTTGCCCTCAAAATGAATGTAAGGACTGATTGATTTGGAACAATTTGAAGTGATAAGTACACCGATAGAGGTAAAAGAAGTGATAAAGAAAGTAGAGAGAAGAGAAGCAGGAGCGATCACCACGTTCATTGGAACAGTAAGAGAATGGACACAAGATAAACGGACGGTTTATTTAGAATACCAAGCCTATGTTCCGATGGCTGTAAAAAAATTAGCTCAAATTGGCGAAGAAGCAAAAGTGCAGTGGCCCGATGTAAAGATGGCGATTACGCACCGAATCGGTCGACTGGACATATCTGATATCGCCGTTGTTATCGCCGTTTCTTCTCCTCATCGAAAAGTAGCATATGAAGCAAATGAATATGCCATTGAACGAATTAAAGAAATGGTTCCGATTTGGAAAAAGGAACATTGGGAAGATGGCGAAACCTGGATTGGAGACCAACGAGAGAAAACACGGTATCCTAACGGGGAACCAGATGAAAAGGATGGTGTATAATGATAAAGGTTCTATTATTTGCTCATCTTCAAGAAGAAGTAGGAGAAAATGAGATCATGATACAGGAAGAAGGCATGAGTGTTGTTCAACTGAAAAATTGGCTACAAGACCATTATCAAGTATCAGGTGCTCGCAATGTCATGGTTGCAATAAATGAAGAATACGCAAACGATGATGATAAGATCGTATCTGGAGATATCGTGGCCATAATTCCTCCCGTTAGTGGCGGATAATAAGAGCGTCATCTATTTTATTGTACAAGCAACAGTAGAAAAAAGCTCCACCGTATGAGAGAAAGCCATTCATACAGTGGAGCTTTTTATTGTTGATTTAGGCTGTTTTCACAAAAATCGTTGCTTTTGGAACCAGTCAATAAACGATGAGATAGTATTGTATTGGGGGATCTTTTTGCCTCTTTTTGATGGGAATCAACGGCAATAGGGAGAATTCCATCTAAAGTTAGTTGAAATAGCAACAATATAGACGAAAAGAACCCTATTAAAGGACTATTGAAAAAAATTTTGAGAGTCTAACAATAGCAGACTTGCGTTTTTCTTATGATGGATGAACAAAATCGAGTAATCTATTCTTTTCTTCATCCGATAATAGGTTTTCAGCCATTGGGAAAAGAACCTGTTCTTCTTTTAAAAAGTGAGAAGTTAAAATGTGGTAAGCTTCGATGACAAGGTGGCATTGAGTATTAATTGCATCAAGTGTTACAATTGTATCGAGCGATTCCGTATTAGTTAAAAACATTGTCATACATCTTTTTGCTTCATGATGTTCATATTCCATTACAGCGAGAGGTCCTTCATGGCGATTAATATAGGCAGCCATCATCGTAAAAAGACATTCTTCTTCCTTTTCAGCATGAGATTCAAGACTTTCAAAAAATAGAAAAGCCTGAGAACGAAGCATTTGTAGTCTAGTTAATTTCTCTTTTTCAGAAGTGATCTCTAAAATGGTACTGGCTTCTTGAAAGAGAGCAAATTTTTGATCATTTAAGGGCCCATGTTCATTTTTTAACGTTTGTAAAGCTATACATAACGGAACATCTTCTCGTGAATTAATAAAATTGTGACAAGACATTATAGATTATTCCTCCTTGAATTGAGCATAACCATCACTCATATGTCAAAAATACTATAAAAAATGGTGTCGTGTTGTGAGGGACATCACACGATTATGTAACAGGATAAAAGATTTTTTTAGCGGTGATATATTTCACAAGTGCGCTAATTTCACTATGATAAAATAAGTCATATACAAAGGAATTGGAGATAGATCATGGTTCATAATCATATTAAGAATTCACAGGGAAAAACAAGGTGTCAAGTAGTAACTGTCAGTGATACGAGAACAGAAGAAAATGATAAAAGTGGCAGACTCATGATAGACATGCTTGAAAAAAATGGTCATGTAGTCCAAGTATATGAAATTGTGAAAGATGAGTATGCACTTATTTCTTCAGCTATTCAAGAAGGCATACAAAGCGATGAGATTGAAGTGGTCTTATTAAACGGGGGAACCGGGATTGCGAAACGAGATGTAACAATTGAAGTGGTGAAACCATTTCTTGAAAAAGAAATGGTCGGCTTCGGAGAGTTATTTCGATTTTTGAGTTATACAGAAGACATTGGTCCAGCTGCGATTCTTTCACGAGCAATCGCAGGGGTTGCTCATAATAAAGTTATTTTTTCGGTACCAGGTTCTACAGGTGCAGTTCGTTTAGCAATGGATAAGCTAATTGTACCAGAACTGGGTCATCTCATCTGGGAATTAAATAAGGATAAGAAATGAGTAGACTGAAGAGCTTAATGATTGTGCTGTTGTTTACTAGTTGGGTCTTAGCTAGTTGTAGTTTAGGTACGAATACACGCAATGAAATTACGATTTCGGCTGCTGCGAGTTTAAAAGATAGTTTACTAGATGTGAAAACAGCGTTTGAAGAAGAATATCCCGAGGTGAAAATCACGTATAATTTTGGCTCAACGGGTGCCTTACGTAAGCAAATTGAACAGGGTGCACCCATCGACGGTTTTCTATCTGCATCAAGTAGTGACTATAATAAACTGAAAGAAATGGAGACAATCTATGCGGGAGAGTTACTCTTTACGAATGAACTCGTATTAGTAACAAAAAAGAATTCGAGTTCTATTTCCTCGCTTGAAGATGTAGTTATCTCGGATGATAAACTAGCGATTGGAACGCCCACAATTGTTCCTGCGGGCTTCTACGCAAAAGAAGCACTGGAATATTTTGATCTATGGGAGAATCTACAAGCAAGACTAGTGTACGGAAAAGATGTGACCCATGTCTTAACATTGATCGAACACGGAGCAGCAACTGCCGCTATTGTTTATAAGAGTGAGGTAGTTAACAAGAATGACTTTACCGTTATTCACGAATTCGATCCGCAGTCACATAGTCGAATTGACTATTATGCAGCTGTGGTGACATCAAGTGAACAGCAAGAAATAGCAACGGATTTTCAAAAATATTTGTTAACAGAGAACTCATTGAATATTTTTGAAAAGCAGGGCTTTAATATTGAAGTAAGTCGGTAGGTGTAATTATGACGCAATCGTTTTGGTTCCCCATACAATTTTCAATAATTGTTGCAACTACGGCAACAATTATCACTTTTAGTGTCGCAGTCTTGATTGCCTATAGATTAAAATCAAGCGAAATAAGAGGAAAAAGCGTTCTGGAAGCTTTTTTTTTACTGCCACTCGTATTACCACCATCCGTATTAGGTTTTTTACTACTCATTATGTTTGGGATGAATAGCCCTATAGGGATATGGATACAATCCCTATTCAATCAAACACTACTGTTTACAAAGGGAGCGGCGATTATCGCAGCGACGATTGTCGCTTTTCCGCTAATGTATCAAGCGGCTAAAACTGGTTTGAGTGGGGTGAATTCTGACATTGAAGCAGCGGCAAGAGTGGACGGCGCAGGAGAATGGAAAGTATTCTATTATGTGTCATTGCCTCTTGCTATCAAGTCACTTCTAATGGGCGTAATCTTAAGCTTTACAAGAGCGTTAGGAGAGTTTGGAGCCACGTTAATGTTTGCTGGAAATATTCCAGGAAAAACACAAACCATCTCGACCGCTATTTATGTAGCAATTGAATCGGGAGAAAATATTCTCGCGTGGCAGTATGTTTCGGTGAGCATCGGATTGTCATTCTTTTTACTCTTGCTGATCAAACTGATTGAGAAGGATAAGTAAAAATAGTACTTGAATGAAGCTCTATTTGTAAACGTTGTGGCCGTCTATATTGAAAATGAATGGAAACCGTTCATTTAGTCGTCATCTATATGAAAAATGAGACGAAAAGAACCCTGAAATCTATCTTTAATGCAATTTATAGAGAGCTACGAAAAGCAAAATTATTTGTGGAAACGGCTTTGACTTAAGTAAAGTGCAAGCCGCCTAGAGTTTGAGCACAAAGGTCATTTCTATTATTCAATAAAACCTCAGTGAGAGTAACCACTGAGGTAAGCGTTATGTTCGGTGATAATCTCCGCTTTTTCCTCCAGATTTTTGCAAGAGGTAGGTTTCACCGATAACCATTCCTTTGTCAACAGCTTTACACATATCATAGACCGTTAAAGCCGTGATCGAGGCGGCAGTTAAAGCCTCCATTTCTACCCCTGTACTCCCTTTTGTTTTAACTTCTGTCTCAATGATCAGTTCGTAGGAATAATTTTTTAAATCCTTCCATATAAAGAGGATATTTACTCCGCTTAAAGGGAGGGGGTGACACATCGGGATCGTCGAAGACGTTTGCTTAGCCGCCATAATGCCTGCCACTTGTGCAACTGAGAGTACATCTCCTTTTTTAAAATCGTTGTTCACAATTTTGGAGTAGATTTCTTCAGTGACGAAAATGCTAGAACGAGCTTTTGCGTATCGACTCGTTGTCCCTTTTTCGGAAATATCGACCATTTTCGCTCGACCTTGCTGGTTAAAATGTGTAAAATCACTCAATTTATTCACCTCTGAATTTGCATTATGTTTAGTATAATCGATGTTAAATGGTAGGGTTGTGACATATGTCATTCACAGTAGGAGAGCCTACTAAAAGAATGAATTATCTTTATCTTATCATAAGACAGGCTATTCATTAAAAGGTTAAGGGAGACTAATTTGATTTGAATATAATTCAAGTTGTAGGTTATAAAAATAGTAGAAAAACGACGATTTCATCGATGTTGATAAAAGAAGCAACTGAGCTAGGATTAACGGTAGGGTCATGTAAACATCATGGACACGGTGTACCGGATGTTGTACAAGGAACCGATAGCTTTACACATCAACGAGCCGGAGCGGTGATTTCTGGAGTGGAAGGAGAGGGTGTGCTTAATCTGTCCATAACGAAAAAGTTTTGGGATTTGCAAGGAATTCTAGCTTTTTATAAATTAATACAGTTAGATTGGGTCATTGTGGAGGGCTTTAAAAACGAACTCTACCCTAAAATTGTGTTGATTAGAAATGAACAGGATCTAAAGTTAATCGAGGAATTAAATGAAGTGGTATGCGTTCTTTTGCCCGGTGATTGTAACATCAGACCACAAGAAGGAATTCATTACTTTGATCGAAGTGATCACCCACGTTTTCTGCAATGGTTTAGGCAATATATCACTGAGTCGAAAATGAACATCAAAGAGGATGAATAGAAATGAAAAAGCCATTGACAGGGTCAAATGGCTTTTTTGTCCAATTCCAGCGGCAGTGTACTTTTCTACTAGTTTACTAACAATCAATCTTTGCTTTGCTTCGAGAATAAAAATACCAACAAACGACTAAGCTAATAAAATAGTAGACTAGGAATAAGTAAAGAGCAAAATCGGCACCGCCAGTAGATTTAATTGACCAACCAAAAACTTTCGGAATCAAGAAGGCACCGTAAGCGGCAATTGCTGCGATAAACCCTAATACTGGCGCAGCTAGCTTGGCTTTTTCATTTGTGAAAATAAATGGAACCATTCGGAAGGTAGATCCGTTTGCAATTCCGGTTGCAAAAAATAGTATTAAAAATGAAATTAAGAATCCTGTGAAATTATCGATATTTAAGAAGTACAACACACTCGCAGTTGCAATCATCATTAGAATCGTATCCCAAAATGTCACAAGAGCTCCACTTCCTAATTTATCGGAGATCCATCCACCGACAGGTCTAAATGCGGCTCCAATCAGAGGCCCTAAAAAGGCTAATCCAGCGGCTCCTGCTTCAGGAAATTCAGATTTAATCAATAATGGAAAGGCGGCTGCGTAGCCAATAAAAGAACCAAAGCACATGGTGTATAACCAAGCCATAATCCACATATGTTTTTCTTTGAAAATAGCGGATTGTGCTTTGAAAGATTGTTTTGTTCCTGGTAGATTATCCATTCCAAAAAAGGCGAGAATGGTCATGATTATGATAGGGATCACCCAGACAAATGCTGCATTTTGTATGAAAATTTCGCTTCCATCAGGTAAAGTTTGTGCACCACCTACGATCATACCCAACCATGGAACGAAAATAATCATCGGTGTAACGAATTGAACAACACTGACTCCTAGATTTCCTAAACCAGCATTAATTCCGTTGGCCGTTCCTTTTTCTTTTTTAGGATAAAATGGGCTGATATTTGCCATAGAAGAAGAGAAGTTTCCACCACCAAGACCACAAAGAGCAGCCAAAATAACTAACGTAATAAAAGAGGTATTGGGATCTTGTACGGCAAAACCAATCCCTATCGTAGGAACTAAAAGGACAGCGGTACTAATGACCGTCCAATTACGTCCACCAACAATACCAGGCATAAAGGTGAAAAAGATTCTCAGTGTTGCTCCAACTAATCCTGGAAGAGCAGCCAAAGTAAAGAGCTGACTTTCAGTTAAATCAAAACCGACATCATTTAATCTAACGGCAGTTACAGACCAAATTTGCCAAACAATAAAGCTTAACATAAGAGCAAAAACTGAGATCCAAAGATTTCTTTTTGCATGTTTTTTTCCTTCATCCTCCCAAAAGCGGGGGTCTTCAGGATTCCAATCGGTTATTCTCGCCATACTACTTCCTCCTACATCAAAATGAATTCAATTAAAGGTTTCAAAAGTTCTTCTTTTGTAAAGGCTGTTTTCGTAATAAGTGTTGCTTTTCACATTAGTTCAAACATCAGGGATCTTTTCGAATTAATTTTAAACTGGATGAATGAAAAAATGAGAGGTTCCATTCATTTTTGTAGGCTGCAGCCACAAAGTATACGAAAGAGCCTTTGTGAAATAAATAAATAAGATCTTTTATAGCCGTATAGTACCAAAGGGAAAACCCCTTTGGTGTGAAGTACATCACACTAAATGTTCATTTGAGGAACCTAATTCTAGTCAGTACAAGGCAGGTAAGAAAAGGAATCACAAATGAAGAGGTGACGAAAAAAGAAAGCATTATCAATATAGGAAAGGGCAACATAAAAAAACCATCTTTTTTGGAAAGATGGCTGATAAGTAGTATAGAAAATAATTAATGGATATTACAGATTTCAATCGGGCAATCATCACAACCAATTTCCATCTTTAAAAACTCTAAATCTTTAATAATAATCCTTCCGTCTGAAGTGGTAGCAAGGACTTCTTGTTTCTTTAAATCATTGAGCATTCTGTTCACACTTTCACGAGTAGCAGAACAGAACTTAGCAAACTCTTGGTTGGTTAAATGAATATCTATTAAGATCCCATCCTCTGTTTCTAAACCGTAACTATTAGAGAAACGAATTAGAGTGGAGTAAAGAGCTCCCTTTTTTCCGTTCATGACTAAATCTCTGATTTTGGTTTGGAATTTACGCATGTGATTGTTCAACCACTTCATAAATTCAAGAGTTAACGCCGCATTTTGAAGTAAGTGTTCTTCAAGTATATCGTTTTTGATCACGAGTACTTCACTATCTTGTAGTGCCAATGCGCTTAACATATATTTAGGGTTATTAGTAAATAGCGTAAGTTCGCCGATAATATCATTTGTAGTACAAATCCGCAAATTTAACTCTTTTCCATCTGAGGTTAATTTACTTATTTGAACATTACCCGATTTAATTAAATACATCTCACATGCATCCTCTCCCTCTTGAAAGAGGAAGTGCTCAGCCTTCACTTTTCTAGAAGAGCTAATGGAGGTTAATAATTGATTTAACTCATCTGATATCATTTCGGCATCTCTTAAAATTCTAGGGGGTAATCCCATGAACATCACTCCAAGTGCTGGATTCTCGCAATTTGTGTACATAAATACTAGGGCATTGAAATCTTTTCTGTATACCGACATGTGACATTTATCACTCTACCTATAAAACTACCATGTTAGGATGAGCTTTACAAGACTTGTAGAAAAGAAAGCTGTGTGAAAGAATGGAAGTGAAAATGATTGGTGTCATCTTAGCTGGTGGAGAATCCAAACGATTCGGTGCAAATAAGGGTTTTGCGTGCTACCAAGGAAAACCTTTTTATGAACACTCCATAAAGGCGGTAGCAGAATGCGTGCATCAAACAATTTTAGTGACAAACCCGACTCTTTACTCTATTTACAAGGAAAAAATAAATATACAAGTTATGAAGGATGTTTTTGAATATCAAGGGTGTGGACCATTAGCCGGACTATATACAGCGATGCAAACGGTTGAAGCAGATTGGTATATGATCCTACCGGTCGATGTTCCGCTGATGGATCAAAAGATCATTCACCGCTTGATGCAGTTTGCTGATAATAAGTTTGAAGCGGTGATTCCAGAGATTAATGGGAAGAAACAGCCTTTAATTGCGCTATATCATCAATCAATACAAAGCAAAGTATATGACCAACTTGTAAACAATGACTTGAAAATGATGAATTTATTATCAATATTATCGGCTAAATATGTTTCAGAAGATCAAATAGGTGAGCGGAGCCATTTCCATAATATTAATACTGTAAAAGATTATGAAACTTATGTAAAATCGTAGACATAGAAGGGTTCCTTATTAGTTGTGTTTTACATTCTTACTAGGAACCCCTTACAATGGTAGCAGGTGAGAAGAAATAAAAGTACGAGGAGTGCGATTACGGATGAACGTTGTAGACACCTTATCTCGACCATTACGTGATTTAAGAATTTCGGTCACCGATCGCTGTAATTTTCGTTGCAGTTATTGTATGCCAAAAGAAATTTTCGGGATAGATTATCCCTTTATGAAACAGCAAGAAATTCTTTCCTATGAAGAAATTATCCGATTGGCGCGCCAATTTGCTGCGCTGGGAGTAGAAAAGATAAGACTAACGGGTGGAGAGCCCTTACTGCGAAAGAACTTACCGTATTTAGTTCAACAATTGGCTCAAATACCAGGAATAAACGATATTGCCCTAACCACAAATGGTGTGTTCCTTCCAAAGTACGCGCAAGAGCTGAAAGATGCTGGCATTAGTCGAGTTAATGTGAGCCTAGACTCATTAGACGATGAAGTATTTAAACAAATAAATAATATGGGAACAGGCGTATCGGCTGTCCTCAAAGGGATTTTTAAAGCACGAGAAGTAGGACTTGAAGTAAAAATAAATATGGTCGTGAAAAAAGGATTAAATGATGACCAGATCCTTCCGATGGTTCGGTTTTTTAAAGAAGAAGGAATCATTCTACGATTCATTGAATTCATGGATGTTGGGTCTTCAAACGGCTGGAATCTAAGGGATGTCATAACCAAGAAAGAAATCTATCATATAATTCACGAGCACTTCCCCCTTGAACCGGTCGATCGAGATTACTTTGGCGAAGTGGCCAAACGCTATCGGTATAAAGGTTCTAACACAGAAGTGGGTTTTATTTCCTCAGTGTCAGAAACATTCTGTGGATCTTGTACACGAGCAAGACTGTCAACAGATGGGAAGCTTTTCACCTGTTTATTTGCGTCAGAAGGAACAGACTTAAAAGCGCTCATCCGAAGCGGGGTAACAGACGATGAATTAACTAAAGCAATTGTGAACATTTGGGAAAAAAGAGACGATCGCTACTCAGAAATTCGGACAGAAGCAAGTCAGCAAAAACAGAAAATTGAAATGTCTTATATTGGTGGTTAAGTTTAAAATTGAGTAGAAATAAATAATATACACTTGTAGCGTTCCCCTTTAAAGAGGCAAGCGTCCAAGCAAATACTGCTCATAAAGAGAAAAATCACAACAATACTCACATAAGAAAACGCTGTCGATTTCAATATCAACAGCGTTTTTCTGTTACAGGCAAAACACATCGTACATATAGTTAGTTTTTCTTAGTTCGATGATTCACCGTGATTATAGTTCAGCAACTCTACCTTGGTAGCTGCTAAATTTTTTTCATCAAAGTCTTTGTTAGATTGAATGAGAGATACTCCAATTGTGACCGTATCTGTTCCTAATTGACCTTTCCTGTTATCGTCGTAAGTTTGAATCTAGGGTTGCCTCAAATATGAATTCTTGATGAAAATGGTATTCAGAAGAAGGACAGGAACCTTCAACTAATAGTCGAATGTATAGTAAAGTTCTCAAAAATTAGATAGCTAGGTGAAAAGGAGAGGGTTTATTGAAAGTAAAAGTCACTTTAAGTTCAGTACTTATCCTCAGTTTCGTTTCTCTTGATTACATCGGTCTTTTAAATGGCGAAAATATCGCTACAATAAAAGGAAAAGTCCAACATGTAGAAAAGAATAAATTTGAAAATGATGTATTCAAGTACGGATTACTCCCATTACCCAATGAAGACGCAATTGTTATCGATCCTTTGCCTCTCCCCATAAATCCGCCACACATACCAGAACCATTAACATTCTCGAAAAATACTGAAAATACTAACAAGCGATCAATTAATCATTCTGAACACAAAGTTGAAGAAAAATAAGAATTCTTGCGTACCGCGAAGCAAATAACGGTACTTATACTTTGGATTTTGGGATAATTGCTGTCCATTTATTTTTTCTGTTTAATATATTTGTGGTTGACAAACATTGTATGATCAAAATGGAATTAAGAGTGATCAAGGAGGTTTCTTTAGTGGAAATATTTCTTATTATCATCGGGAGTAGTATTAGTTTGTATATTTTTTACGTAATTATTGAACGAGCAGTTAGAGAGGGGATAAATAAGTCAAATGTTGGTCGATTTTTTGAAGAAAAATATGGGATAAAAGAATGAGATGGTGATGAGGATTTATTTGATGATAAGTGAATATCATGATTCTCTAATAGATGTGAGGATGAGGAATAAATCCCTCTAAACAGGGCAATAATCGCTTTCATTCTATGAATATTTGGTAATTACCTTTAAGGGATATTGCAATAATAGGAGTTCCATTCTCGGGGGAAGTTACAGAATAATTAATTAATTTGAAGTTTAGAAACGCTCAGGGCGAAATTGCCTGAGCGTTTCTATGAACGATTTTAAGTCTCGTTTCCATAAATCAAGATGAGAGACCTTAGATGCTTGTTCCCTTACTCAGCCTCTGATTCTGCACGAACTATCGATTGAAACTGTCCTTTATGAGCACCATCGCAAAAAGGCATTTTTTGGGACAGACCACAGCGACAAAGCGAGAAAGCTTGCTTTGTTTCAATCGGATTTCCTTGTCCGTCTAAAAGTTCGATATCTCCAGTTACTCGGAATGATCCGTTATCGTTTACTTTAATTTGTACTTTTGTCATTAACAATCCTCCTCTCTCTGAAATGGTTCCTTTATTGATAGTAAGGGCATGAAATAAAAAAAGCAATAGAAAGTAGGTAAGTCGTCCCAACAACAATGGAAAAGAAACTATGCTAAAATAAAAATCTACTAGAGGAGGGAATTAAGGTGGAGATTACGATTACCAAGCTAGCACAAGAAAAATTAACGGAGAAAATCGCCAACCAAGATGGTTTCCTTAAATTGAAATATGAAACAGAAGGATGTGGGTGTGTGGTTAGTGGCGTGCCAACACTTTGGCTTGTCGAGGAAATTGATCAAGATGAAGACGTTGTGATTGAAATGAATACTATGCCCATCCTTGTAGAAAAATCAAAAATGATTTTCTTAGATGAAACACTTAAAATCGATTTCTCGAAAACTGCGAATACATTTGTCTTAAAATCGCCCGGGCAAATATTAAATGGTCGTATGAGTTTTATCAATAAACTTTTTGCGTAATATTGTTTTGTTTAGTATGGTTTGCGATTGACGCTAGAAAAGAAGAGCCAATTCTGCTGTGCTGTTTTCACAAAGATTGTAGCTTTTCGCATATGCTTAGTTTCTTTGACATCACTATACTAAGGGTCATTTTTTTGTGGATTACAAATAAAGTTGTATCGATCACAAAAAAGATGTACCGTTTACAATAAAGTTATACCTTTTATAAAAAAGTTGCACCGTTTTCCCCCTTTGGACATGGTTGTCTAAAGGGGATTTTTTATAGTGAAAAGGATAGAACATCTGAATTGAAAACTCGATTAAGAACAATTAAGAGACAATAAGTTGTACTGTTAAAGGGCCAGATTATGGAAGACTTAAATTCGAGACAATCTAGAAGTTACATTGATATATGTTAAAATTAGTGGAGAGTATGATGGATTGTAGTAAACCAAAGACCAACATTGTGGAAGAAAAAATAGAGTTTGAGTCTTTATAAATCCGTAATATATCTTGGAAGGTAGGTATGTGTTTTGGAATTTTTAATTATGTTTTTATTTGTCTTTATTCTTTGTATGTGTATTGGGACAATATTAAACATTCTTCTTAAAATGACAGAAAAAATAAATTGGCTAATAACAATGTTTATAAGTTTATGTGTAGCCCTTTTAGCTCAATTATTAAACATTATGTAGAATGTGGAAATCTATCTCCAGATTTCATTTATTCCAGTATAGGGCGCGCTTATTGCATAGCAAGTCTTTTCCTAAATTGGTTCAAATTCTAGAATAAGAGATTACCTAAATAATGGATTATTGGAAAAATTGGTATTAAGTTAAAGGTGAGTACACAAGAATAGAATGATGATACCAAATATTATCTCTATACACTCTCGGAGGATGCAAATGAATCTTATTTATATTGTATATATATTATTATTATGGGGTGTTCCTACCATTATGACCGTTAACACATATCGAAAGCTCGAATATGAGGAAAAGAAACAAATGAAGGGAGAATTATTAAAAAAGCCTCAAGTTTTTGTAGTTGTTGCACTAAAATTATTTGGTATGGCGACCTTCTTTACTGGATTTGTTCCTTCTATTTCTTTTCTACAGTATGTTGGACTAGGTATGGTAGTAGTCGGATTTTTAACTTCGACTTTTGTAATCTGGAAAGTAAGTAAAAAGATAAGTCTTGTAATGTTTTTTATGGCATCAATTCTATCGGGATGCTATTATCTGTTATTGTAACGCTTAATTTGCAGGTCAAGGTTATGGACGTATCTGCTAGTGTTCAGAAATTTGGCAGGAATATTCAAAAAGTAATTAGTTCTTTATAGCGAGATTTAAAAGGTATTAAATATTACTTGTTTTTATCTGTTTTGTTAGTAGTCAGTTCTTACAAAATATAATTATTTCATTATCAATTCAAGAAGAAATAAAGATGACATTAGTAGTTATTAAAGTAACGGTGACTTTTGCGAAAGTAAACCATAAATTTATCTCGAATTCAAATATTCAAGTATTGGGCGCGATTGTCGAAGATCATAAGTGAAAGTGATCAATCTTTTTTACAAAAGCCAACATTTAACTTCCAGGAGAAGAAGCCATTTTGATCAATCTTTTTTCAAAATGGCTTCTTTCTATTTATCGTAAAATGCTAGTTTGTGAGGTGTTTTCGATCAAACTTTATTCCAAACCAACATTTTTTGTATACCCTGGAAGATAAATTATAAAGGCTGTTTTCGCAAAGATTGTTGCTTTTCGTATCAGTTAATCATTTGTAATATAGCTTTGTTTCGGGCATCATTTCGTCTGTTTTTGATAGAAATCAACAATGAAATGGAGGATTTAGTCAAAAATCAGATGAAATAGCCACAATGAATACGAAAAGAGCCATTATAAAAAAGGAACGATTTTCATACAGAATTCCTTCTTAAAGCAACAATTATTACGAAAAGAACCTTTTCTATAGAATAATTTTTGGGTGATTATTGTTCGAGAAAATAGGTTTGTAAATCATCAAGCATTAGATTAGCAGCCAATACACCTCCAGCTGTATTCCAAATGTCATCACTTACTTTATAGATTGATTCTGTATGTGCCACTTCAAGATTGTTGAAAAGTGGATCGTCTAGCCACTCTTCTTCGACTTTCGTTGCCTCTCCGTCACCTGGCTCATAGGTGAAGTAGAATAGAATATCTCCATCCATTGCTGGAATCCGTTCCTTTGTTACTCCTTTTTCAGCAAAATCATCGACGTTTTGAGATTCAGGACGAGCAAAGCCAATTTGTTCAAGGATTACACCTGAAAAAGAGTCTTTGTGGTAAATTCTTACATCACCAGCCATGAAACGAACCATGGAAACCTCCATATCTACTTTCTCACCTAATGATTCCTGGAGTGAGCGAATCCGTTCATCATATGCACTGATGACTTCTTCGCCTTCTTCCGTTCGGTTGACAGCCTCAGCATAAAGCTCAAAGTTCTCCTTCCAATTACCGCGAAGCGTTTCGGCGAAAACGGTTGGGGCAATTAGGCTCAGTTGATCATAAATTTCTTCCTGGCGCATTTTGTTTCCAATGATTAAGTCAGGCTTTAGAGCCGCAACAGCTTCAACATTCACTTGACTTTCCAATCCCACAACTTTAACATCACTCATCTTCTCAGCGATATGATCATACCAAGGGTCACCAGTCCAAGACTGAACGGCACCTGCTAGGGTAACTCCTAGAGATAACAGAGCTTCTGTCCCCTCATTCGTTAAAATCACGATTTTTTTAGGTGTTTCGGGAATATCCGTTGTTCCCATCGCATGTTTTACCGTATAAGATCTAGATTCTGTGTTGCTAGTTTCTTCATCAGTAGTGGCTTTTTTTTCATTTGAGCCACATGCTGCTAATGCAAACATCACTGCCAGCAAAAGTAGGAAGAGGGATATGTAAGAGCTTTTTTTTCGTAAATGCATGTAATACTACCTCCGTTAAGTTTAATTGAAAATGATTTTCACTCGCAATTAAAATAATAATTGCTCTTGCTTATTGTGTCAACAACTAATTGAAAATGATTTTCACTATCATTGACACTTATTCTCAATTAAAATAAACTGGTAGAGAAATAGAGAGAAGGAGTACAAATAGATGTTAACAACGAAAAAGAGTAGATACATAGGGTTAGGCTCCGGGATAATCCTCTTATTTATATTTATTTGTTCGAGTGTCGTGTATGGCTATACACAAACCCCCTGGATGTTGGCTATTGATGCGTTTCGCCATTTCGATGGATCCAACGAACATATTATTATTAAGACTGTACGACTTCCAAGGGCCCTAATTGGTGCGGCAGTTGGTGCCAGTTTAGGAATTGCAGGGGCAATTATGCAAGCGCTAACCAGAAATCCGTTGGCTTCACCTGGAATACTTGGTGTGAATGCAGGAGCCAGCTTGGCCATTGTGATCGCCGTTTCGTTCTTTTCCATAACCTCGCTGCAATCATTCGCATGGATTGCTTTTCTTGGAGCAGGCGTGGCGGCAGTATGTGTATACCTCATAGGAGCCGCAGGAAAACAAGGAGTCACTCCGGTAACATTAACCTTAGCAGGAGCGGCTATTGCCGCCTTGCTTTCATCAGTCACACAAGGCATTTTAGTGTTGAATGAATCGGCTCTTGATGTAGTACTGTATTGGCTAGCAGGTTCTGTTCAAGGTAGAAAGTTAGACATATTACAATCGGTTTTACCCTATTTAGCAGTAGCCTGGTTGGGTGCACTCTTGATCGGCGGAAAAATCAATATTCTTCTTATGGGGGAAGATCTAGCAAAAGGGTTAGGACAACGAACGGCTTGGGTCAAAGCATTGTCCGCTGTCATAGTCATACTTTTAGCGGGTGGAAGTGTGGCAATAGCAGGTCCAATTGGATTTATTGGCATTGTCGTTCCACATCTGGCGCGCTTCTTTGTTGGCAATGATTATCGGTGGGTCATTCCCTACTGCGGGGTACTTGGCGGGAGTTTATTAGTGGTGGCTGATATTGGGTCCCGCTATATCATAATGCCTCAAGAGGTACCGGTTGGAATTATTACCGCCTTTCTAGGCGTGCCTTTTTTTATTCTCATTGCGCGTAAAGGAGGTTTTTCATCGTGAAGAAGTATAAAGCCGTAAGAATGGGAAAAAAGCGAGTTTCTTTTTTACTCGACGTAAAAGGGAGTATTGTGTTGATAGGGCTAAGCTGTATCCTTTTACTATTCACAATCATTAGCATGGGAATGGGCGAGATGAAAATCAGTCCACTAACCGTGTTATCCGTTTTCTTTGGAGGGGGAACAGAAATAGAAGTGCTGGTGGTTCAAGCCTTTCGCTTACCGAGAATTCTTATTGCTATTCTAGTCGGAATGAGTCTTGCGGTGGCGGGTGGATTATTACAAGGAATGATTCGAAATCCCCTTGCCTCTCCCGATATTATTGGATTAACAGGCGGTGCTTCGGTTGCAGTGGTTTCTTTTTTAGCTTTATTTAGTGATGAAAACAATGCATTAACGGTTAGTATTCAGTGGTTACCATTAAGTGCATTCGTTGGCGCAGCCCTAACGGCTTTGCTTCTTTATATGCTCGCGTGGAAAAATGGAATATCTTCACTTCGATTTGTCTTAATAGGCATTGGAATTTCAGCGTTAATGCAGGCGTTAACAACTTTATTTATGTTAATTGGTCCGATTTACCGCGCAAGTCAAGCAAATATTTGGATTACAGGGACCGTTCATGGCTCGTCCTGGGAAGAGGTGTCTTTGTTTGCACCTGTGACCCTTATTTTGCTTATTCTTAGCTTTATAATGGTTCGTCATGTGAACGTTCAAGATCTAGGTGAAGAGGTTGCCATTAGAGTTGGAAGTAACGTTCAAAAGCAACGAATTTCTCTCCTAGTCTTATGTACAGCGCTTACTGGAGTTGGAGTCAGCATGGCGGGGGGGATAGGGTTTGTCGGATTAATGGCTCCTCATATTGCAAGGAAAATGGTCGGGTCAGCATTCGGATTGCTTTTGCCTACCGCGGCCTTAATTGGTGCCATCTTGGTCCTCATTTCAGACCTGATCGGCCGAACGTTGTTTGCTCCTCTTGAAATTCCGGCTGGAGTTTTTACGGCTTCTATTGGGGCACCTTATTTTATATATTTGCTAGTGAAATCGAAGAAATCAGCCTAACACCTAAGAAATATGGGAGGAAGAAATATGCATGCATTGGAAGGAAAAGGCCTCACGATAGGCTATGGAGAAACGACCATTATTGAGAATTTGGATTTACATATTCCTAAAGGAGAAATTACCGTGTTCATTGGGAGTAATGGCTGTGGAAAATCGACACTCCTCCGGTCATTTGCCCGGTTATTGAAACCAAAGGAAGGTTCTATTTTACTGGACGGAAAGTCGATTGATCAACAATCGACAAAAGAGATTGCCCGGAATTTGGCCATTTTGCCACAAGGACCAATTGCTCCAGAAGGAATTACAGTTCTTCAGCTCGTAAAACAAGGTCGATATCCATATCAAAGCTGGATAAAACAGTGGACCCGAGAAGATGAGCAGATTGTAAAGGACGCCTTAAATGCAACGGGTTTAATGGATTTAGCGGACAGAAGAGTGGATTCATTATCTGGTGGACAGAGACAGAGGGCCTGGATTGCGTTAACCCTTGCTCAGCAAACTGAAACCATTTTGCTCGACGAACCGACTACCTATCTAGACATGACTCATCAAATCGATATCTTGGATTTATTATTCCAATTAAATGAAACGGAGAATCGAATGATTGTGATGGTTCTTCATGATTTAAATTTAGCCTGCCGCTATGCACATCATATTGTCGCCATTCGCAATAAAAATATTTATGCCCAAGGTAAACCTGAAGAAATTATCACATGTGAACTAGTCAAAGAAGTCTTTGGGATGAATTGCAAGCTTGCGAAGGATCCGATTTTCGGTACGCCGCTGTGTATTCCTTTTGGTAGAGGAAGATGTATTGGAGAGAGATAGTGCAGAGTGATAAGAAAATCTTATTATTAGTGAAAAGATATATCGAATTTTCTTATGGACGGAGGTAGCATATCCTATAAGTATCGAAGAGTTGGGAGAGGATACGAATGGATATTAAGAAAAAAGTCCAAAAGCAGTTTAGTCAGTCTGCTGGTAGTTATGTGAAGAGTGAAATTCATGCAAATGGCGAAGATTTGCACGAATTAATTCGGTTGGCTAATGTGACCAAAAAAGATCGAGTATTAGATATTGCTACAGGTGGAGGCCATGTAGCCAATGGACTTGCACCACTGGTGAAAGAAGTCGTTGCGCTTGATTTGACAGAAAGAATGTTACAGAAGGCGGAGGCGTTTATTAGAGGGAATGGCTATACAAATGTGAGTTTCATTGTGGGAGATGCTGAAAAACTTCCTTTTCCTGATGAAGCCTTTTCGGTAGTTACTTGTCGAATCGCTCCGCATCATTTCCCAAACATTGAACAATTCATTGCTGAAAGTATACGTGTTCTCCAAGAGAAAGGTACGTTACTATTGATTGATAATGTCGCTCCTGAAAAAGAAGAGTGGGACGTTTTTTATAATACTGTGGAGAAAAAACGTGACCCTAGTCATTACCGAGCATGGAAAAAAACAGAATGGCTGAAGCTAATCGAGGAAAAAGAGTTTCAAGTAAAGCAACTAATTGTTTTCTCCAAAACCTTTTCATTCGAATCATGGTTCGCACGAATGAGGATGCCAGAAAACGACAAGGAGGAATTAGAAGAATATATGCTGAATGCATCAGGAGACACGAAGCACCATTTTCAGATCCAGGAAGAGAATGGGAGAGTGACGAGCTTCAATGGGCAATCAGTGTTGATTGTGGCTAAAAAATAAATGCTTTTTTCGTATACATTGTTGTAGAACAAATAAATAATCGGCGGAATCTTCTTTTTTCTACTGATACCTTTCAAATTGGCTGATTTCGCAAAGATTGCGGCTTTTCGAATTAGCCCTCCCTATCGTGATGAAGAAAGACCTCGGGCATCTTTTCGCATCATTTTTAACCCGAAATGAGGAAAAAGAAAAGGGTGTTTCCATCCTTTTTTGTATGCTACAGCAACAAATGATGCGAAAAGAGCCTTGAAAATAGACGAAAATATGCCTCAAAACCGGGCATTTTTAACAAACTATATATCGCTTCGAAAAGCAATAACTTTGCGGAAATCGCCAGTCGAAAGCAATCAAAAAAACGAGTACTAGGTGTCCTAGTGCTCGTTTAGTGTCTCGAATAAATTAGCCATAATTAAACTGTCTTTCCAGCAATCCACCTGATCTTCTACACACCAAACGGCAGAAAGTACGGATCGCGCAAATCCCCACTGAATGATACGGTTAGGATCAATGGTAAGCGCAAAAGAAAAAAATGCGATCCGTTGCTGCAGTAGTGTCAGCGGATTTTCTACATTCAACAGTTCATTAGAAAGATAGGGGTATAAGTCAGAGGCAGGATCACCAACGACCCCTTTTGCATCAATCGCTATCCATCCGCGACGTTCGGAATAGAGTATATTTCCGTGATGCAAATCCCCATGGAGAAGAGTAGGTGTATCAGTAGAGTGTAGCAGTTGCCGAAATAGCTTTTCAGCCTTTTCTATTTTTGAAGCGGGTAATGGCCCGGTTCCACCATCAAATGTCTTTCTCATTCGCTCAAATCCAGATGCCCATTGCTTCATTAATGGATAGCTATGACGTTCTGGCGGGGTGCGCCATAATTCCTGAAGCAGACGAGCGGTAATATCTAACCTCTTTTCTTCTTCTTTCACTTCCCGGAGAGAATATCCTGGTGTGAGATGCTCGATCAGCATCCATCCTTCTGACGAATCTTCTTCGAAAAGACGAACAATCGAGTTGCATGCAAAATCCTTTAACGCCTGAACCTCGAGGTTAAAAGCATGTGATGGCACACCTGCTTTGATAACAAGTGAGCGGACTTCATCTAAGTGAAAGGGTGCTACAAAATGATAGCTCAACTCAAAATGGGTGCCTATTTTCCCTTCATAGGTGGTTTCAATGGTCGAGGCAAGTCGAGGGAAATCCTTCACCCATTTCAAAGCTTTTTGCTCCCCATGAACGCCTATTAATGTCTTTTTGAGATCAGATGAAATCATTTTAAGAAAATTCCTTTTCATGGACATAGGTGCAGAGAAACTCCTCTATGACCTCTTCATATTCAGTAGGGTTTTCATTGTAAGATTGAGCGTGAGCGCCTTTTTCTGAGATATACAGCATTTTTTCGCCTTGTTTTTTTTCAAAAAGTGCCTTCGTCATCGAAGGTAAGATAAAGTCATCATCCTTACTATGGATAAACAACACTGGATTGTAGATTTTATCGACTACTGCTAGAGGTGCAATATGCTTAAACGTAAACCCGCCTCGATGCTTGAGAAAGAGATCTGTAACCGGTGCGAGCCATTTCATGTTTAATTTCGTATCCACTTTTACCCGATACAAAAATTGTTCTTGGAAATCAGAGTAAGGGCAGTCAGCGATATAAAAGTCAGCTCCATCTTCCACACTACCGGCGTATAAAAGTAGGGTTGCAGCACCCATAGATTCTCCGTGAATGCCGATAAACGCATCCTCACCAACACGATGACGTACTTCATCTACAATCGCTTTTAAATCCTGTTTTTCGAAATGTCCATAGGAGGTAGTGTCGCCGCCGGATAATCCGTGACGACGATGATCATAAATTACGGCATTGTAACCGCGTTTAAGGAAAAGGTTCATATATTTAATGGAATTCCACTTCGTTTCAGTTACCCCGTGACAAAATACTACATATTTCTTCGTATCATGTGGCTGAACAAAATACGCATGTATTGGATAGTTTTGAGCAGAAGGAATCGTCATTTCTTCTTTTGGAAGGGCATCAAACTCTTCTTGATTCAGTCGCTTTGCTACTCGTTCACGCCTAATGATTTCTTCTTCATCTTTTTTCTGAATATGTAATAATCGATTCGTCGAATAAACACCAAATGCTGTCAGCAAAGCAGCCGTTAAGGCACCACTCGTAATCGCCTTCCACTTTTTCATTAGAGCCACTCCTTTTTGTGGGACGAAGGGATACCATGTCCCTAAATCCGATTATAACCATTATAACCTACTCCTTTATATATCTCTTTTTAATCTACTCTCTGTTTAAATGTTTATTGCAGTAGTTTAGGGAAAATCTAATATTGTTTTTTTAGAGTTAAATTTTACGAAATGCAAGAAGGGTTACCATTTGTTTTTGCGAAAGGCTCTTTTCGTATTATTTGTTGCTATTGGCACAAAGAAAAAACAGGCAGTAAGTTTTTTTTGACTGATCTCTTACTTTTTATCTAGAAATGGAGAAGTTTTCATGAGGAAAAGAGCACGAAGTCATAGAAATTATGGGATATTTTCCAATTCGAAAATCCACAATCTTTGCGAAAACAGCCTTGCAAAAAGAACACAGAAATTCATTATTTCAATGCGGTAATGTTTGTGCTCCCCCCATAATCAATAAAAAATAATTGCGTGAATTTTGATAATTTGAAATAATTGTAATGAATGCATTTCTTCGGTAAATCAGAGGGCAGATTCTTTGTTTTTGGAGAAAAATGTGAAATCGCTTGATTAAATGTGAATGATTTATTGAGGAGAGACGACATGGAAATTAGAAAATTGGATGTTCATGAGAACCCACCTATGGATTTATTATTAACGGCAGATCCTTCGCGGATGAAGGTAAAAGAGTATCTAGATCGTGGAGACTGCTATGTAATGGTTTGCAGGAATGAAATAATCGGCGTTTATATGTTGTTAGCGACAGGGCCAGAGACGATTGAACTAGTGAATGTTGCGGTCTCTGAGAATAAACAAGGTAAAGGGATAGGGAAACAGTTAATCCTGCATGCGATTCAAAAATCTACAGAAGTAGGCTTTAACAAGATTGAAATCGGAACAGGAAATTCTAGCATAGGGCAACTAGCTTTGTATCAAAAATGCGGATTTAGGATCACAGGTGTGGAGGCTAATTATTTCGTTAATCATTATGAGGAAAAAATCTTCGAAAACGGAATTTGGTGTCGAGACAGAGTCCAGTTATCTCTAGAATTGAAATGATTAAGGCTCTTTGTAAACACTGTGGCTTTTTAATCTATATATAAGGATAACTTTCTTTTTTTTTCGTTCGAAAAACAGCCATGATTAAAGGTGGGGGACAAAATGTTTCTTGATAATGTGGAAGCAACTATTAGTAAAGCGGGAAAATGGCTATTAATCAAACGTAGCTTTAAAGAGGAGCATGAAGGTGGAACCCCTTCTTTGAGTTGGGGTGGGGGGGAAGTTGGAAAAGAAGGTGATTCATCGGATATTCTTGAGAGAACCCTCGAAAGTGAAATCTTTGAAGAAGTTGGGCTAAAGACATAGAATATCTAAATAGCTCATCATTTGTGAAGGCTCTTTTCGTATTCATTGTGGCTATTTCATCTGGTTTTTGACTAAATCCTCTATTTCACTGTTGATTTTCTTCAAAAATAGACGAAATGATGCCCGAAATAGAGCTATATCATAGATGATAAATTAATATGATAAGCCACAATCTTTGCGAAGACAGTCTTTCAATAAGAAACCCTAAGAAATAAGAGCAAGGACCCAATAACATGTGTCGAGTGACTTAGAGCTCTGTTCCACTTTAAAAGGTCGTGCAACTTAGCACGACCTTTTCCTTGTCTTTACGAACGAGCATTTTGCTTTTTAGCTGGATGGGTAGCTGTTTCTACATCTTCAGCCGCCATGACCTGCTTCACGTTATTGGCATTGGGTTGTCCTTTTTGGCTATATCCTTTATCACGTTTACTCATGGAAACTCCCCCTTTCTTCTGAAGAGTAACCATAGCTTACGCGAAAAGAGGAGCGGCTATGTACGAGATCTTAAGGAATAATAGCCACTTTCAATTGGTCTGGACAGATGCGGTTGAATGATATCGATAGCTTCGCAAACTTTTTCAAGGTCTACGCCTGTTGATACGCCCATTCGTTCAAGCATATAGACCACATCTTCAGTTGCCACATTTCCAGATGCTCCCGGAGCAAATGGGCAACCGCCTAGACCTCCAGCTGAAGTATCAAAACGAGTGATCCCAGCCTGTAGCGAAGCCAATACATTTGCTATAGCCATTTTGCGTGTGTCATGGAAGTGAGCGGTTAAGAGTACGGACGTTAGGGACTCTCTTAAGAAAGAGAAGAGTGAAAAGGATTCTGTTGGTGTAGCCATGCCAATTGTATCAGCGACACTTAACTCATCGACTCCCATGTCTGCGAATGCCTTACATAAATGAAGTGTGGATTTAGGGTCCATTTTCCCTTCATAAGGACAATGAAAGGCGGTAGAGACACAGGCTCGCACAAAATAGTTTTGTTGTTTTAATGAATCAATCAATGGTTCAAGCTCAAGCAAACTGTCTGTTGTCGATTTATTAATATTTTTTTGATTAAAAGTTTCGCTGACCCCAACAAAGACAGCAACCGCCCGGCAGTCGGTTTCCATCACACGTGAGATGCCCTTAGTATTAGGAGCAAGGACGATATTTCGATTTTTATCTATACAAGAAGTCACTATTTCATTCGCATCTTGCATTTGTGGTACCCATTTCGGTGACACAAACGATGTGAGCTCCATTTCCTCGATATTCGCTTCTTTTAGTAAAGAAATAAAGTTTTTTTTGACTTCTGTTGGTACGAACTGCTTCTCATTTTGCAGTCCGTCCCGCGGACCAACCTCAATAATCGTGGCTTTTTGTGGTAGATTCATACTTCTCCCTCCCCGTAGTCTCTTTTATTGTAGAAAGAGACTGAGCAATAAGCAACTGAAATTTTTAAAAAATTCAAAAAGGATTTTAAAGCGCTTACATCGAATACAGTAGAAGATTAGCAGATTTAGGGGAGGAATACATAATGAGTAAAGAAGTTGTCATTGTAAGTGCAGTTCGAACAGCAATAGGAAATTTTAACGGTGCCTTAAAGGATATTTCGGCACCTGCATTAGGCAGCATCGTAATTAAAGAAGCTCTACATAAAGCAGGGGTCCCGATCGACACGGTCGATGAAGTGATTATGGGCAATGTTCTCCAAGCTGGTTTGGGACAAAATACGGCCCGTCAAGCAGCACTCGGAGCTGGATTATCTGTAGGCGTTTCGGCGATGACAATTAATAAAGTATGTGGATCAGGACTAAAGGCCGTTCACTTGGCAACTCAAGCAATCTTAGCAGGTGATGCGGATGTCATTGTAGCAGGTGGAATGGAAAATATGAGCCAAGCTCCCTATTTATTAAATGGAGCAAGAAGTGGCTTTAAAATGGGCGATCAAAAAATCGTCGATAGTATGGTTACGGATGGATTATGGTGTGCATTTAATGATTATCATATGGGCGTAACAGCTGAAAACCTATGCAGTCGCTATGAACTGACGAGAGAGGAGCAAGATGAATTTGCGGCAGCTTCTCAACAAAAAGCAGTAAACGCGATCGAACAGGGGAAATTTGAAGAGGAAATTGTAGCAGTTGAAATTCCTCAACGTAGAAGAGAGCCAATCCTCTTTAAAGAAGATGAATTTCCACGAAAAGGAACGACTGCAGAAGGATTAGGAAAATTGCGTCCAGCCTTCAAAAAAGATGGAAGTGTGACGGCTGGAAATGCGTCAGGGATCAATGATGGTGCTGCGGCGCTAGTTGTCATGTCCAAAGAAAAAGCAGATGAACTAGGAGTAACACCTCTTGTCACCATTAAAGGCAATGCTAGTGGTGGAGTCGATCCAAGTGTGATGGGGATCGGACCGGTCACGGCAGTCAAAAAAGTGCTTGCGAAAACGGCCATGTCGTTGGAAGAAATGGATCTCATTGAAGCGAATGAAGCCTTTGCTGCTCAGTCGTTAGCAGTCGGTCGTGAGCTTGTATTTGATGCAGAGAAATTAAACGTTAACGGAGGAGCGATTTCGCTTGGACACCCAATTGGAGCAAGTGGGGCGCGGATTTTAGTTAGCCTTATTCATGAGATGATCAAGAGTGACGCCAAGAGGGGACTGGCCACGCTCTGTATAGGTGGTGGACAAGGTGTTGCCACGGTAGTTGAACGAACAAAGTAAAGGAGGAATCGAGATGAAGGAGATCTTTACATCTTTTCAAGACGTGGTTGCTGATATTAAAGACGGTAGTACACTGATGGTTGGTGGCTTCGGGTTATGTGGAATCCCAGAAAAAGCGATTCTAGCTTTGGCTGAATCAGGAGTGAAAAATTTAACCGTCATTAGTAATAATTGTGGAATTGATGAGTGGGGCTTAGGACTGCTTTTGAAAAATCGACAAATTCAAAAAATGGTCGGATCATATGTTGGGGAAAATAAAGAGTTTGAACGACAAGTGCTTTCAGGAGAACTTGAAGTGGAATTAATTCCACAAGGGACCCTTGCTGAAAAAATCCGAGCAGGTGGAGCTGGGATACCAGCATTTTATACGCCAGCTGGGGTGGGGACACCTATTGCAGAAGGAAAAGAAACGCGGGTCTTCCAACGCAAAGAATATTTGTTAGAGGAAGCGTTAATAGCGGATTACAGCATTGTACGGGCAGAAAAAGGAGATAGGATGGGGAATCTCATTTACAACAAAACGGCTCGCAATTTTAACCCGATGATTGCCTCTGCGGGGAAAGTTACCATAGCTGAAGTAGAAGAGCTTTATGAAACGGGCGAATTAAATCCGAATGAGATTCATACCCCGAGTATTTATGTTCAGCGAATCATTCAAGGAACGCAAGAAAAGCGAATTGAGAGACGAACTGTACAAAAAGCGTAGAAGGGGGAGATGATTATGGATCGTGCACAAGTAAGAGAGAGAATTGCTAGAAGAGCAGAAAAAGAAATTAGAGATGGATTCTATGTCAATTTAGGAATTGGAATGCCAACACTCGTTGCTAATTATATCGAAGAAAACAAGCAAGTTGTCCTTCAATCAGAAAACGGACTACTCGGAATTGGACCTTATCCAAGGGAAGAGGAGGTTGAAGCCGATTTAATCAATGCTGGGAAAGAAACGGTAACGGCTATTGAGGGTGCTGCATACTTCGATAGTGCTGAGTCGTTTGCGATGATTCGAGGTGGGCATATTAATCTTGCTATTCTTGGAGGCATGGAGGTCGCTGAAAATGGAGATCTTGCCAACTGGATGATTCCCGGAAAAATGATTAAGGGAATGGGTGGAGCAATGGATCTCGTTCATGGAGCCCAGAAAATCATTGTCATCATGGACCATGTAAGTAAGGATGGCTCGCCAAAAATCAAAAAAAAATGCACGCTTCCCTTGACGGGAAAAGGCGTGGTTCATCGAATTATTACGGAAAGAGCGGTTATTGACGTAACTGAAAAAGGATTATTACTAAAAGAAGTAGCCAAAGGATTTCAAGTTGAAGATGTCATCACGTCTACTGAACCAGAACTAACTGTGTGCGAGAGTGTACTAACAGAAGCTTATTAGAAGGCTCTTTTCGCATGCTTTGTTGCTGTAGCATACAAAAAAGGATGGAAACACTAATTTCATTCCTCATTCCGTGTTAAAAATGATGTGAAAAGATGCCCGAAGTCAATCTTCATCACGAATTGAGAACTATTTCGAAAAGCCACAATCTTTGCGAAAACAGCCTATTAGAATAAAAGCAGCTCTTTGAGGGCTGTTTTTTCTATCCGTTTTGCTTGATTTTGACTGATTAAAATGAATTTTGCTACAATAGCCGTATTCGGAAGTAAACTCCACTGCGAGAAATAGAAAAGCAAAAGGACGATGAAAATGAGCAAAAAGAAAAAGAATGCCCAGCCAAAAAAAGCAAAAGAAGACAAAGGCGCGACGTTGAAAGATACTCTAGATGCTTCCTTACTAGAGCAACTACAACAAACTAAAAAGGCGTTAGAAACAGAAGAAAACGAACAGAAACGAGCCGAAGCCAAACGCAAAGAAGAAGAACGAAAACAAAAAGAAAAAAATAAGAGTTTTGAAGAATTGCTAAATGAAAGTAATCTTAGCTGGAAAACGTTTAAGGATTCATGAGAAAAGTAGAAGTTATACAGTATCAAGAAAAATGGAAAGCAAACTTTCTAAATGTAGAAGAAGAACTCCGTAGAATTTTCCCGGATCCTACGATTATTTTTCATCATATCGGTTCAACTTCTGTGGAAGGGTTAACGGCCAAGCCGATTATTGATTTTCTCATTGAAGTTCCTTCCTTAAAATTAATTGATCAGCAAGAAGCAGCCTTAGAGACTATATGCTTTATTGCGAAAGGTGAAAATGGCATAAAAAATCGCAGATTCTTTTATAGAAATGTAAAAGGAGCTAGGGAATCGCATCTTCACTTCTTTGAATCGGGTGATTCGAACCTAACGAGGCACTTAGCTTTTAGAGACTACTTGCGCAATCATTCCGAAGAGGCTAAGGCTTATGGGGAAATCAAAGTAAATCTTGCCCGGAAATTCCCCAATGACATGGATTCGTATATCGAGGGGAAAGATCAGTTTGTGAAGGCTCTTGAGCGACGTGCGTTACAGTGGCTAGAAAATTACTAAATTCAGTGTATACGAGATAGGTTACAGACCCATAAATTCTAGTACTTTAGACAAGATAGGAAAGGAGTAAAATAGGCTCTTTTCCTTTTTTGTTGGAAACTCCTTAGAGATATTAGTCGAATCAAGATATATTCCTTTGTCTCCCTTTGCCCTACCGCCCGTAATTATTTCTTACTAATTCTGAAAAGATTCTCTAAGCAAATTGTTAAAAATTCATATGATAATCTATTCCTTAAAAGCCGTATGGAAAAAGAACCTCGACTCAAACCGAAATATTTGGATTATTCTGCTTTATTATGATAAAGTGATTGAAAGATTAATTGGCAATGGGGGAGAAGTGATGATTAAAAAAATATTATTTGATGTCGATGGTGTTTTATTAAGTGAAGAACATTACTTTGATGCATCGGCTCTTACGGTATGGGAATTGTTGATAAGTGAAAAATATGTGGGACTCTTACCTGAAGCATTTAAAACCGACTATAGTCTGCAGGAGATTGGCGAAATTAGATCAAAGGTTTTTGAAGAAGATAGTATACTCCGAATGTTAAAAGCGAATGGCTTGAACGCGAATTGGGATATGATTTATTTAACAGTAAGCTATCAGCTCGTGCATTTACTTGCGCAATTGAGTGATAAGAGTCAAGTGAATAAGTGGCTACAGGCAGAAATCGATCGGAATGCATTGAAGGAAATGGGCATTGCTTTTAGAAAAGAAGGGGTGCTGCTTAATTTTAGTGGGTTTGTCTCAGCCTTTAACCGATCTAAGCCTACTAAACTGGGATTATTTCAACATTTAAATACACTTGCTAAGAAAAAACTAGGTGTCGAAACGACTGTTTTTTCAGAGGATCGTACATTGTGGTCGGTAGGAGAGCACATCTCTCAAGAATGGTACGTCGGGGATGATCACGTTCAGAAATCAACAGGAAGACCTTCTGTGCAAACCGGTAAGCAGGGATTTTTAGCAAATGAAAAAACCATATGCGCACCAGAAAGAATTGACGAGCTCTTCCACAATTTATTGGCCGGAGGAATCAAGATAGGAATTGGAACGGGACGACCAGAGCTCGAAACGATTCAACCGTTTACTCATCTTGGTTGGATCAACCATTTCGATGAAAACTTTATTGTGACAGCGGATGATGTCTTAAAGGCGGAGCGTGCCTTTCCTGAGTATAGACCATTGGCTAAACCGAACCCGTTTACGTATGTTCTGGGCCTGAAAGGTAGAAGTTCCGGAGCTATTGAAAGTCTGAATACCAAACTCCCGGTTGAGGGGGCAGAGGAGATTTTAATCGTGGGTGACTCTTTAGCTGATCTGTTGGCAGCAAGGAAAATGGGCTGTAAGTTCGCTGCTGTATTAACGGGACTTTCTGGACAAAAAGCGAGAGCACAATTTGAAGAGAAAGAAGCGAATTTTATCCTCAATGATGTTTTAGAAGTGAAAGAGGTTCTTTTAGATAACAACTGAGGAAGGCTATGGTGTGCTTGGATTTTTACGCAATCTCATTTAAATATCAAAAACCCATCGCTTTCAAGCGGTGGGTTTTTGATAGCAAAAAATAATCATTTTTTGGAAGGTGGGTGATTAAGTCAGTTCAAGTAGTTGCGCCCCTTCAAGTCCATCTATTTCTTTCAGTAATGCCAATATTTCACTACCAATCTTTTTATCTAGTGTCAGAACCATAATGGCTTCTCCACCAATATCAGCTCGACCAACTTGCATCGTACCAATATTAATCTTGTGCATGCCTAGCATGGAGCCGACCTTTCCAACCATGCCGGGAACGTCCTGATGTTGTATTACTAATAAATAGTTTTCCGGTTTAATATCGATTCGGTAATGATTGATTTTCATAATCCGGCCGCCATATCCATTTAAGACCGTCGCCCCAATGGCAGCCTTCTCTGAGCCATGTTGAAGCGTTAAGAGAATGAAATTTGCAAATCCGTTATTTCCTGTGTTTTTCTGAATATTATGGGTGACTCCTTGTTCGTTGAGGAGGTGGAAGGCGTTGACCAAATTCACAGAATCACTCAAATGATGGGAGAGCAAGCCTTTCACCATGGATCTAGTTAACAAATCGGTATCTTCTTCAAGGAGATCGCCATAATAAGCAATGTCAATTCGATCTGGAGCGGTATTTAATAATTGAACAGCCAGTTGACCAACTTGCTCCCCAAGTTTCAAGTAGGGCGCCATTTTTCGTTGTGTCTCACCTGATATTTGCGGCATATTAATAGCGTTGCGAATGATCTTTGACTGTAAAATATCAATGATTTCTGTGCTAACCTCTTGGGCAACTTTTTCTTGCGCTTCAATCGTTGAAGCTCCGAGGTGAGGAGTCATGATGATGTGTGGGTGGTGAAAGAGACTAACATTTGTCGGAGGCTCGGTTTGATAGACATCCAAAGCTGCACCAGCCACTTTACCAGCAGAAATGGCTCTCACTAATGCTCCTTCATCTATAATGCCACCTCTAGCGCAATTAACAATGCGAACCCCGGGTTTTGATTTTCTCAAATAATCATCATTGATCAGAAATTTGGTAGCATTGGTTAAGGGAGTATGGATGGTGATGAAATCAGATTCAGCGGCGATTTCATCGAGTGAGGCCTTTTGAATGCCAAGCTTTTGCCCTCTTTCTTCGGTAAAATAAGGATCATACCCGAGTAGGTTCATGCCAAAACTTTTCGCCCGCTTAGCAACTTCTGTACCGATTTTGCCCATTCCAATTACACCAAGCGTTTTCCGATACAATTCCACCCCTTGAAAAGCGCCGCGGTTCCATTCACCGGTGGTGGTTTGTTGATGCGCCTGGGGGATGTTTCTCGCGAGTGCTAACAGCATGGCCAGTGTGTGCTCCGTGGCGGCAATCGTGTTTGCTCCTGGTGCGTTGATCACGACCATTCCTTTTCTAGTAGCAGTTTTGACATCAATATTGTCCACGCCAACACCTGCACGGGCAATGACCTGTAGATTAGTTGCATAATGCAACAGCTGTTCGGTGACCTTTGTTTGACTGCGAACAATTAAGGCGTCATACTCTCCGATAATTTCACACAATTCTTCGAAGGGCAGAGTGGGCTGTTTATCGACCGTGAAATTTGGATGCTGAATCAAGTAAGCCAGTCCAGTGTCGCTGATACTATCGGTAACTAAAACTTTATACATGAGTGATCCATGCCTCCTGTGCTTTAGTCGTCGCAACACCAAGAACCGGTTTTCCTTCAAGCTGATGAACTGTCATTTCCATAGCGTTTAACAACCTTAATACATCAAAGGGAGTACAATACCCCATATGACCGATTCGGATAATGTCCCCTTTAAATTTACCTTGTCCTCCAGCGATAGAAATACCGTAATTTTCTTGCAACCAATTTTTAATTTTTTTACTGGTGTAATCACTAGTTTTAATCGCCGTGACAGTTGGGGAAGCATCAGAATTAGAGGTTAATAGATGTATTTCAAGAGCCTCCAATCCGGTACGTATCATTGTCTTCAATAATTGATGACGACTAATGACTTGTTCGACCCCCTCTTCTTCTATTATATGGCATACTTCTTGAAGGCCGTAGATCAAAGATATGGCAGGAGTAAAAGGAGTAGAGCTTTCGTTGTCAAAGGAAGAGGAATAACGGTTTAGATCCAGGTAAAAACGTTTTGAACGGCATTTCTTAAATACCTCTTTCGCTTTATCGTTGCTAGCGATAAAAGCTAAGCCCGGCGGCAACATCAACGCTTTTTGTGATCCTGACACAAGAATATCGATATTCCAGCTTTTCATATCGACAGGAACGGCACCGATACAACTGACACCATCAACGATAAAAAGGGCATCGGTTTCCTGTTTCACTACTATTCCTAGTTCATGAACGGGATGGAGGACTCCGGTTGAAGTTTCGCAATAAGTCACGATCACGGCTTTAGGTCGAATATTTATTTTTTTCAAAAACGAGTGAAGCTGCTCAGAGGTACATGCAGTTCCCCAAGCGATTTCTAGAACATAAATATCTGCTCCGTAGGCTTCACAGATTTTCGCAAAGCGGTCACCAAAGGCACCTGCGACAATCACGACGACAGGATCTCCTTCTTCGACCACATTAGCGACCGCTGTTTCTAAAGCTGCTGTTCCGCTTCCAGATAGGACCATAATGGGATTAGCTGATCCGAATATCGGCATCAGTTTATGGGAAACGTCATCTAATAAAAGCGGGAATTCCTGGGTTCGATGGCCAATCATTGGTTGATTCATCGCTTGTTTGACTCGTTCTGGAACGGGCGTAGGGCCAGGTGTGAACAGGTATTTTTGCTTGATCAACATAAAAGCTATCATCCTTTCAGATAGGAAATGTGATTTTTATAGGCTGTTTCTGAACCAGTAGATTTCCTGTTAAAACGAAAGCGTAGGGTTATCTTTCCTTCTGTTTATGAACGAAATCAATGCTAAAAATGAGGATGCCATCGATTATAAAAATATAAGTAGCAACAATGTACATGAGAATAGCCTCTATGAAAACAAAAACGCCCCTCATAACAGACATAGTTGTCTTGTTATAAGGGACGTGAATAGACGTGGTGCCACCCTAGTTCGCTACGATATACATAGCCTCAAATGTCATAACGGCTTTCACCGGACAGATCTACTCATGTTCAATCTGTCAGTTCAGAAGTGCTCGAGCATGAAGAATGGGCATCGGTTCGCAGCAACCACCGACTCTCTTTAGCTTCTTTTTTCATGTCGTCTTCATCATCACTTTTTGTTTATTTTGAATATACAGACTATTCTACAATGATTGTTTAGTGAAGTAAAGTAATTATTGTGAGATTCGTGAATCATCTTCCGGCACATGGCGTTTAATTACCCGCCCCACTACTTCTTGAGACTATTGTGAAGTCTCTAATAATCAGGATGAGAATTATAATTAGGAGGAGATACTTCTAGTCTCGATGTTGGTCGTAGAAAGAGATTTTGGTCATTTCTCTTAAAAGCTGTCCTTCCTCTGTAGATAGGTTTGAACCATTTGCGGCGGCTATATTGCTCTTCAATTGATCTACTGAACTAGCCCCTGGTATAACCGCACTGACTGCTCCTTGAGCTAAATTGAATTGAAGACTCAGTTCTGTCATTGAATGATGAGAGGTAAATCTCTCGTTTATGGAAGCTAAAAGCTCTTGTAATTCCAGGTAAGAATAGTCCAAATAGCCTTCTTTTTTTATTTTTTGAGAGGCTTTTTGTAGCATCGCTTCACTTAGTATTCCTTTAGCTAATGGTCCACGAGTTACGACACTAATGCCTTGCTCTTGAAGAAACGGAAAAATTTCCTCCGGTCGGCGATCTAATAAATTATATTGCATCATCACCGTATCAATGGAGGATTTTTTTACAAATTCTTCAATTACATTGGATCGAATTGAGGAGATCCCGTACGAACGGATAAATCCTTCTTGTTTTAATTCTTCAAACGCTTCAATGGTTTCTTCAAGTGGGTCATCCATGGTTCCCCCGTGTAATTGATACAAATCAATATAGTCCGTATTTAAGCGAGTTAAACTATTTTTCACGCCTTCTTTTATATAGGCTTTAGAAGGATCCCATTGCCAGGAAGAATGGTCATCTTTCCAGCGATTTCCTACTTTTGTGGCAATAATCACTTCCTCGCGAACAGAATGAAGTGCCCGACCAACGATTTTTTCATTTACACCAAAGTCATATAAGTCGGCAGTATCAAAATAAGTAATTCCTTGTTCTAGAGCGGCTTCAATAATCGTTTTAGCTTTTTCTTCGTTGGTCCCAAGAGACATGCAACCAAGTCCCATTTTGCTGACAGATAAACTAGATCGGCCAAGCTGACGTTTTTCCATCGTATCCCATCCTTCCGTTTGCCATCTCTTTACTATCTTAACGAAAAATAGAGTGAACAAACAAATAGTTGGTTCTATTTCGGATGGATGTCGTCAACCCATTCTTTTACATAGTGGTATGTGTTGCGGTATTTTTCGAGAGCTGCACGAATCTCCCAAGCTTTTCCTGAAAATAGAATTCCGTTTCTATGCACATAAACCTTCAGTTGCTTCACCTCCAAGAGAGTATGGTAAAATGTATGAAAAAATAGGCTTCATAGAACTAGGAGGAAATTAGGATGAAGAAATTTGAAGAAAAAACGATTACATCGGAAACCTTATTCGAAGGTAAAATTATTTCATTAAAGGTAGAGGATGTTCAATTACCAAACGGGAAAACATCGAAGCGTGAAATTATTAATCACCCTGGAGCAGTGGCCGTCATAGCGGTGAAAGAAAACGGAAATATTATTATGGTTGAACAATACAGAAAAGCGCTAGAACGCACTCTTCTTGAAATTCCAGCTGGGAAGTTGGAGCCTGGAGAAGAACCAAAGGTAACGGCAGAAAGAGAGTTAGAGGAAGAGACAGGATACGGTTGCCGGAACATGAGACATTTAATAAGTTTTTATACGTCACCGGGCTTTGCAGACGAGCTCGTACATTTGTACATAGCAGAAGATTTGTTTGTGATTGAAAATAGCAAAGGAACAGACGAGGATGAATTCGTTGAACTTGTGGAAGTGTCGATAGAGGAAGGGCAAGAATGGATAAAAAGTCAGCGGATTTTCGACGCTAAAACGGTGTATGCGGTTCAATATCTGCAGTTGCAACAGGCTTTAAAGGAGGGATGAAAAGTTATCTCGATGTAGGTTTTGTCCCAATGAATAGAGTTGAATAAATCAGTGGGAATTATGCCTATCTTAACCCACTGAACGACAAAAATGGTTCGAATTCCCCGGTGACAAAAGTAAAGATGTTATTGGTCCATTCAACAAGCTTGTAGATTTACCTTTTCGGTGAAAAATAAAAAAGCTAGTGAAATAACTTTTTAACTCCAGAAGGGGAGTGAGGGAAGGAATTCACTAGCTTTTCGTTTCTTTCGTAATTAGGATTACAATAATAGTTTCTTTTTTTCAGAAGAAAGCAATGAAAACACGCATGTATTTCTAGGTTCATTTTTGTCCTCAATGCTAACAGAATCGCAGCGTAGAATACCTTCTAATTCAAATCCTAATCGTTCGGGGATTTTTCGAGAAGCGATATTTTTTTCATCACAACGAATTTCAACGCGTTTGGCAGCAAAGAAATCAAATGCAAAAAGCGTGAGTTCCTGGACAGCTTCACTCATATATCCATTCCCACTATATCTCGTGTCGATCCAATAGCCAATTTCGAGTCTTGGCACATCCCAATTACAGCGGTGAAAACCTGTTGAACCAATGAATACATCATCTTCTTTGCGGAAAATATGAAGTCGCATGTCTTCTCGCTTGATAAACATGCTATAAGAGTCTCTTACATTTCCCTCAACTTGATCAAGCGTTTGTTCATGTTGTGCCCACGGCATCCAAGCTTTTAGTTCGGAAATGGAGTGAGAGATAGCGTTATGAACTATTGGACCGTCCCCTGGTAAACAGGGGCGAATATATAATCGGTTTGTTTCTATTTTTTTAGGAAAATCAAGTAAGATTGGATTCAATTGGAGTAGCCCCTATTCACTCTATTTTTATAGAATTATATCGAGTATTGGTAGGAAATATCAACCATTTTCTATGCTAAATTTTGTTCGAGTGTGATAATATGTCTTCTTTTTCATATAATCTAGTAATTGATCAAAAGGAGGAACTCTTATGTACAAGCGAATCTCAGCCAACAATCCAATAATGATTCATTTCCAAGCTTACTCCTCAATCTATTTTTTTATCATCACTCTTTTTATGATGGGTGTGATTTTTGGTGCAATCGTTGTCAATTCTCTTTCATTTACACAAAAAGAAGAGCTCTATTTTTACCTTACCCAATTTTTCGGACAAGTTGAAGATGGAAAAGTAGCTGCGTCAGAAGATTTATTTCGACAAAGTTTTTTCCATAACTTTAAATATATCGGGTTATTGTGGGTGTTGGGTATTTCTATCATTGGTCTTCCCCTCATCTTTGTATTCTTATTCATGAAAGGGATGGTGATTGGCTTCTCAATTGGATTTCTAGTAAATCAAATGGAATGGCAAGGATTTATGCTCTCATTCGTATCGGTCTTTCCTCAAAACTTACTCATCATCCCTGTGTTCATCTTTATCGCGGCTATGTCTGTTGGGGTATCTCTCCAGCTCATTCGGAAATTATTTACGCGTCAGGCTGCAAATATCCATATCATTCCAATGTTTTCAAAGTATATAGTCGCATTTGTCCTTGCCATCGCGGTTATTTCTGTCGCTGCTAGTATCGAAGCATATTTATCACCATCCTTAATGAAGAGTGTAATATCATCTATCAAATTATAATTATTATTAAAAGATATTGAAGATAAAATATTAATTATAATTATTTTATTTTGCTTCTTTCTCCCTTTTTGATATAATAATGAAGACAGTGACGAGGGAGGAGAAGTATATGGAAAGCCGCATAGATCGAATCAAAAAACAGCTACATTCTGCCAGCTATAAGCTTACTCCACAGCGAGAAGCAACGGTGAGAGTCCTTCTTGAAAATGAAGAAGATCATCTAAGTGCAGAAGATGTATACCTCCTCGTTAAAGAGAAATCTCCTGAAATCGGATTAGCAACGGTGTATCGCACCCTGGAATTATTAACCGAATTGAAAGTTGTAGATAAGATTAACTTTGGAGACGGCGTATCTCGATATGATTTAAGACAAGAAGGTGCCGCTCATTTTCATCATCATTTAGTTTGTATCGAATGTGGTTCTGTAGATGAAATTCAAGAGGACCTGTTAGAAGATGTCGAAACAATCGTGGAAAGAGATTGGAACTTTAAAATTAAAGATCATCGTTTAACCTTCCATGGCATTTGCCATCGATGTCATAAACGAGACGAAGAAGAAAATGAGTAAAATGAATTAAGTGGATATTCCAAAATCGAGATGGTATTAGAATTCCTTCATTTGGAATAAATTTACCTTTAAGGCTAGAGGGTTACTCTCTTGCCTTTTTCATTTGTCCATTATTTAACTTCAGATTTTGTCCTTCTTCCGGAGCTTCCCTCTTTTTCAGCATTCTAGGTATAAAATCCTTTGGAATCGTCATAGCTTGTATTAATAGGAAGTAGAAGGGGAGGGGCAAAATGAAATCATTAACGAGTATCGTCTGGCAAATGGCGAAGGTGTTTATTCTGTTCACAGGGTCCACGGTCCTGTTTTACTATGGTATGATGTGGATAAATGAAGAATATGAAAATTATCATCGATACGATCAACCAGAAGGTGCAGCTGTAAAGGTGTTTCAGCCGGTCGGTCAAAAGGAATTGTCGTTTCTTGATCGACTGATCCTTTTTTATAGAGATGGGGAGTAAAAAAACGTGGAAAATAGATTGAAGGATTTTATGCATTTTTTAATTGTGGAAAGAGGATTATCGCATAATACCGTGATTTCCTATGAGCGTGATTTAAATAACTATCTAATCTTTATCCAAAATGTGGAGAAAATTACATCGTTAAATGATATCTCGAGAATGAATATTGTCCAATTCTTAAGTTTTTTAAACGATCAAGGTAAATCAGCGAAGACAGCTGCGCGTCACATCGCTTCGATTCGGTCTTTTCATCAATTTTTATTAAGAGAAAAGGTAACAGAACAAGATCCTTCTGTACATATCGACAGTCCGCATTTAGAACGAAAATTACCTAAAATATTGAATCTTGAAGAAGTGGAAACATTATTAGACGCGCCAGACATCGGGACTCCGATCGGTTTACGTGATCAAGCCATGTTGGAGATTTTGTATGCAACGGGTATGAGGGTAAGTGAGTTAATCTCACTTAATATGGAAGACGTTCATTTAACGATGGGGTTTGTTCGTTGTTTTGGAAAAGGAAATAAAGAAAGAATCATTCCCCTTGGAAGCAAAGCAATTGAAGTAGTGACGACCTATTTGGAAGAGGGGCGCCCTAAATTAAGGAGACTAAAGTATAAAACGGATGCATTATTTTTAAATCATCATGGAAATAAATTGACTCGACAGGGTTTTTGGAAAATACTGAAGGGTTTAGCCAAAAAAGCAAGAATCGAGAAAGAACTAACTCCTCATACATTACGTCATTCCTTTGCAACACATTTGCTCGAGAACGGTGCTGATTTAAGAGCGGTACAAGAAATGTTAGGGCACGCAGATATATCAACGACGCAAATCTATACTCATGTAACGAAAACCAGATTAAAAGAAGTTTATTCTAAATTTCATCCAAGAGCGTGAAATTAATAGATTAAAAGAAATCGTTCACATAATTGTAAACGGTTTTTTTCTTGTGTAATGACTAAAGAAGATTTAAAATAAAGAGGAGGTCAGACTTCTGACAAATTAACATGTCGATTAACTGTTTTATTTCAGGGTAAATTAATCAATAGAAAAGCTTTTTAAATTAAAGGAGGAACAAAAATGAGTGAATCTACATATAAACGAGTTCATTTAATTGTGATGGATTCGGTTGGTATTGGAGAAGCGCCAGACGCTGCCGCATTTAATGATGTGGGCTCAGATACATTAGGTCATATTGCTGATCATATGAAAGGGCTTACGATGCCTAATATGGAAAAGCTAGGTCTTTCTAATATCCGTGAAATTGCCGGAATTCAAAAAGCAGAATCACCACTAGCATATTTTACGAAAATGGAAGAAGCTTCAGTTGGAAAAGACACGATGACTGGACACTGGGAAATCATGGGCCTCAATATTCAAAAGCCATTTAAAGTGTACCCAGAAGGATTTCCAAAAGAGTTGCTTGATGAGCTAGAAGAGAGAACGGGTCGAAAGATTATCGGTAATAAACCGGCAAGTGGGACCGAAATTTTAGACGAGCTTGGGGAAGAGCATATGAAAACAGGCGCAATTATCGTGTACACATCGGCAGATCCTGTTTTACAAATTGCTGCACACGAAGAAATTGTTCCTCTAGAAGAACTATACGATATTTGTAAAATTGCACGCGAAATTACGAATCGCGAAGAATTCCTAGTTGGTCGAATTATCGCTCGTCCATTTATTGGTGAACCAGGAAATTTCCAACGAACTACGAATCGACATGATTATGCCTTAAAACCTTTCGAACGTACGGTCATGAATGAATTAAAGGATAAAGGTTTAGATGTAATAGCAATCGGAAAAATATCAGATATATATAATGATGAAGGAGTGACAGAGTCCATTCGCACGAAGTCAAACATGGATGGAATGGACAAAACAATATCCGTCTTTGATAAGGATTTTATGGGCTTAAGTTTTGTCAATCTAGTTGATTTTGATGCTTTGTTTGGTCATCGTCGCAATCCGCAAGGATACGGAGAGGCGCTAGAAGAATTTGATGCCAGACTTCCTGAAGTGTTCGAAAAAATGACCGAAGACGATCTTCTCATTATTACAGCCGATCACGGAAATGACCCAACCGCGCCTGGAACGGATCACACACGTGAATACGTTCCATTACTGGTCTACTCACCACGAATGAATGCAGGGAAAGAACTTCCTGTAAGAAAAACCTTTGCGGATATTGGAGCAACAGTTGCGGAAAACTTTAATGTGAAAATGCCTGAATTTGGTACAAGCTTTTTAAAGGATATAAAGTGAGGGGATAAATGATGAATTTTGAAAAAATTGAAAGTGCAGCAAATTACCTAAATGAAAAAACAACGGTAGCACCCAAAATCGGTTTAATACTTGGATCAGGACTTGGAGTATTGGCAGAAGAGATTGAAAATCCAGTTAAAATTCCCTATGATGAGATTCCAGACTTTCCTGTCTCAACGGTTGAAGGTCATGCAGGTCAATTAGTATTCGGAGAATTATCGGGTCAACCTGTTGTGGCGATGCAAGGACGTTTTCATTTTTATGAAGGATATTCCTTTGATCAAGTAACTTTTCCTGTGCGAGTGATGAAACAATTAGGAGTAAATTCATTAATAGTGACCAATGCCGCTGGTGGTGTGAATGAAAGCTTTGAACCAGGAGATCTAATGATTATTACCGACCATATTAACAATATGGGCGGAAATCCATTGATTGGACGAAATGACTCGAGACTTGGAGTGCGCTTCCCAGATATGTCCGAAGCTTATACGAAATCGCTTCAAAAATTAGCGAGAGAAGTTGCTGAAAAACTGTCTATCAAAGTGAGAGAAGGAATCTATCTAGGTAATACAGGTCCAATTTACGAAACACCTGCTGAAGTTCGACTCGCTCGCGTGCTAGGGGGAGATGCAGTAGGAATGTCGACTGTTCCCGAAGTCATTGTGGCGCGTCACGGTGGAATGAATGTCTTGGGTATTTCTTGTATATCGAATATGGCGGCAGGGATATTAGATCAGCCCTTAACACATGATGAAGTAATTGAAACAACCGAAAAGGTAAGAAGCAATTTTCTATCCTATGTGAAAGAAATTGTAAAATCTATATAAGACAGGTGATTTCAAATGAGAATGGTAGACTTAATTGAAAAAAAACGTGATGGTGGAGAACTTTCTACGGAAGAAATACAGCAAATTATTACTGGTTATACAGATGGGTCGATCCCGGATTACCAGGTAAGCGCCCTAACCATGGCTATTTTCTTTAAAGGGATGAGTGAAAGAGAGCGAGCAGATTTAACCATGGCCATGGTTGAATCAGGCGATCAAATAGATCTAGCTGCAATTGAAGGAATTAAAGTCGACAAACACTCAACAGGTGGGGTTGGCGATACAACAACTCTTGTTCTTGGGCCACTTGTAGCTGCCGTGGGAGTACCCGTTGCTAAAATGAGCGGACGTGGATTAGGCCATACTGGTGGGACTATTGATAAGTTAGAAGCAGTCAAAGGATTTCATGTGGAAATTGAAAATGATGAATTTATTCGACTTGTGAATGAAAATAAAATTGCGGTCATCGGGCAAAGTGGAAATTTAACGCCAGCTGATAAAAAGTTATATTCGTTGCGTGATGTCACTGCCACAGTTAATAGCATTCCGTTAATCGCTTCCTCCATTATGAGTAAGAAAATTGCGGCGGGAGCAGATGCAATTGTGTTGGATGTGAAAACAGGCGCAGGTGCGTTTATGAAAAGCTTAGATGATTCCCGTGATCTAGCAACCGCAATGGTGAATATTGGGAATAATGTTGGTCGTAAAACCATGGCTGTTATTTCTGATATGAGCCAACCACTTGGGTTTATGATTGGGAATGCCCTTGAGGTCAAAGAAGCGATTGATACGCTTAAAGGAGAAGGACCAGAAGACTTAACTGAATTATGTTTGACACTTGGTAGTCACATGGTATTCTTAGCAGAAAAAGCTTCAACTTTGGAAGAAGCAAGGGAAAAACTAGAAACCGCAATGAAGGATGGCACAGCTCTTCAAGCCTTTAAAGTGTTCTTAGAATCACAAGGTGGAGATGGGTCTCTAATAGACCACCCTGAAAATCTTCCACAAGCAAAGTACAAAGTTGATCTTCCTGCGAAAGAAACAGGCTATGTTTCCGAAATTGTCGCAGATGAAGTGGGAACAGCTGCAATGCTACTAGGTGCAGGACGTGCAACCAAGGATTCAATCATTGATTTAGCAGTAGGCCTAGAATTGAAGAAGAAAATTGGGGATAAAGTAAACGAAGGTGACGCTCTGGTGACGATTTACAGTAACCAAGAAGACCTAGAAGAAGTGAAAACAAAATTGTATGAAAGTATTACCATTTCAAAAGATCAAGTCCCAGCTCCAACACTTGTTCATGAAGAAATCACACTATAGAAATGAAAAGCGAAAGGCGCCGTTCTACCGGCGACAAGCATAAGGCAAGCACTGGCTTGAGGCGCACTTTGCCTCAAGTCAGGGATTGCCTTATGACCTCGAGTCGGTGGCGCCTGAAGCTGGACAATGAAAAGCGAAAGGCGCCGTTCTACCGGCGACAAGCATAAGGCAAGCACTGGCTTGAGGCGCACTTTGCCTCAAGTCAGGGATTGCCTTACGACCTCGAGTCGGTGGCGCCAATAGCTATAAAACAAAAATTCAAGAAAATGCATTCTTACTGAACTCTAAAAAAACCTGAGACGAACTTTTCGTCTCAGGTTTTTTTATTTCAATCTGCAAACCCCTTATTCGCTTTTGTACAATCCTCAATAATTCAAAAAAATAAACTCAATTGTAGTGAAATTGGTTCCTAAAACTCTATATTATCATGCACTTTTCTGTATAAAAAAGTGCTATTTGGAAAGAATGGGGCTAGTACGTGTAAAGAAGTGAATGGAGGCATTAGTATGAAGCGTTTATTTATAATGTTTATGGTTGCATTATTTAGTTTGGGTGTTGTGGTTCCTCTAACCGAAGCCCAAGAAAATAATGCAGAAATTGCAAATGTTGCGAAGTCCGCTGTTTTAATTGAGCGAGACACAGGAGCGGTGTTATATGAAAAAAATAGTCATGAGCAACTTGCCCCCGCTTCCATGACGAAAATTATGACCATGATTCTCATAATGGATGCACTGGATCGAGAGCAAATCAAATGGGAAGATACAGTTAGAACAAGTGAGTATGCAGCTAGTATGGGAGGATCGCAAATCTTTTTGGAACCAGGAGAAGAGATGACGGTGAAGAAGATGCTAGAAGGGATAGCCATTGGATCGGCAAATGATGCCTCAGTCGCTATGGCAGAGTTTATCGCTGGTAGTGAGGAAAATTTTGTTCAAAAGATGAATGAAAAAGTAGCAGAGCTTGGGTTAAAGGATACTCAATTTCAAAATCCAACGGGTTTACCTGCTAAGGAACATTATAGTTCCTCGCATGATATGGCTATGATGGCGAAGGAATTATTGAAATACCCTGACATCACCACCTTTACAGGAACGTATGAAGCCTATTTACGTGAAAATACAGATAAAAAGTTTTGGCTCGTGAATACGAATAAACTTGTGAGGTTTTATCCAGGAGTAGATGGGTTGAAAACAGGGTTTACAAATGAAGCGAAGTACTGTTTGACAGCCACAGCTAAAAAAGGCGATATGCGCGTAATTGCAGTGGTATTCGGAGCACCAACCCCAAAGGATAGAAATGCGGAAGTGACAAAAATGTTAGATTATGCATTTAATCAATATACAACTCATCCCCTCTATGAAAAAGACAAAGAATTAGCCCACCTAACTATCTCCAAGGGGGCCAAAAAGAAGGTATCAGTAATCACTAGTGAATCCATCTCTCTTCTAACGAAAAAGGGAGAAAAGCTAGAGGAAATTGAAGAAAAAATATCGCTATCGCAACTAAAAGCTCCAATTGTAAAGGGAGAAGTAGTAGGAAAGTTAACGATAAAAAAGGATGGGAAAGTATTAAGCGAAAGTTCGTTGGTCGCAAAAGAGAATGTAGCGGAAGCAAAATGGTGGCAACTATATAAACGATCTTTCGGTATGTTTTCGAAATCAAGTAAATAGTAGAAATTTTACTAATTTTGACGAAATTCTTCTAGTTTTGTCTTAAGGAAGGATTTCGTTATTGAAAGATAGAATTCACTCACTATACGACAAAGAAGGAGGCTATCGCGTAGTGAGTCTGACAATTGATTTTGAAATAAAGGGCAAAATGGAGAGTGTCTTATTAGTGCGGTTACGAGGTGAACTTGATCACCACACGGCCGATACATTAAGAGAACAAGCGACTGATATTATCGAAAAGTATGATATTCATCACATTATTCTTAATCTTGAAAAACTGTCATTTATGGACAGTTCTGGTCTTGGTGTGATTTTAGGGAGATATAAACAAATTAAACAAAAAAATGGAGAAATGGTTGTTTGTGCCATCTCACCTTCAGTCAAGAGATTATTTGATCTGTCCGGCTTATTCAAAATTATTCGAATGGAGCCTTCAGAAGAAAATGCTCTACAAAGATTGGGGGTAGCGTGAATGAAGAATGCAATGAGTTTACAATTTAGTGCACTTAGTCAAAATGAATCTTTTGCTCGTGTCACCGTCGCAGCATTTATTGCTCAACTTGATCCGACTATGGATGAATTAACAGAAATAAAGACCGTAATTTCGGAAGCCGTGACTAATTCCATCATTCACGGGTATGAAAATAACCCTAGTGGTACGGTTTTTATTTCTGTAGTTTTGGAGGAGTCTATGGTGGATGTCATCATTCGTGATGAAGGAATGGGCATTCAAGATGTAGAAGAAGCTCGTCAGCCACTCTTTACTACAAAACCTGATTTAGAGCGTTCAGGGATGGGCTTTACGATTATGGAGAACTTTATGGACGAAGTGGAAATCGAGTCACACCCCGGAAAAGGTACCGTAGTCCGTCTGAAGAAGCTACTTGCGAAAAGTAAAGCGATATGCAATTAAGGAGTCGTGCCTATGGATGTGGAGGTTAAATCTACTAAGCAGCCGTACTTAAAGGACGAGGAAGTAAAGAAATTGATTAAGCAGAGCCAAGATGGTGATCAAGATGCACGTGATTTGATTGTCCAAAAGAATATGCGTCTAGTCTGGTCCGTCGTTCAGCGCTTCTTAAATCGTGGATATGAACCGGATGATTTGTTTCAAATTGGGTCCATAGGTTTATTAAAATCCGTGGATAAATTTGATTTAACCTATGACGTGAAATTTTCTACCTATGCAGTACCAATGATCATCGGAGAAATTCAAAGATTTATCCGAGATGATGGAACAGTCAAGGTTAGTCGATCATTAAAAGAGACTGGTAATAAAATTCGCCGTGCGAAAGAAGAGCTGTCCAAAACTTTTAATCGTGTTCCAACGATTAATGAAATAGCTCAACATTTAGATCTTTCACCGGAAGAAGTTGTAATGGCCCAAGAAGCGAGTCGGGCTCCTTCTTCGATTCATGAGACGGTATATGAAAATGATGGTGATCCAATTACCCTGCTTGATCAAATTGCCGACCAAAATGAAACCAAATGGTTTGATAAGATCGCATTGAAAGAGGCTATTAGAGAGCTTGACGAACGAGAGAGACTCATTGTGTTTTTAAGATATTATAAAGATCAAACGCAATCAGAAGTAGCTGATCGTTTAGGAATATCGCAAGTTCAGGTCTCTAGACTAGAAAAAAAAATATTGCAAACAATGAAAGAGAGCATGGACCTAACATAGGTTTATGCTTTTTTATGCGGAAAAAAGTAGAATTTTGAATTAACATTAATTGGCTTTATGAAAATATTGCCTCTGTTCCATACTAAAAGAACGAAAGGTAAATCATGTACAGGAAGTGAAACAGATGGAAGAAGTAATCTACATCCGTTTGCGTCACAAAATTCAAGTCCGAGCACACAGTAAAGTGACAATCGGGCAAATCTCTCAAGTTGTCGCTCCGGAACCATTAAGAAAAAAGATACAACAATTACAAATTCATGAGGTAACGATGGAGGACAAAAACATTATCATTCTTGACATTATGAAAGTCCTTTCAGCGGTCACTCAGTCCATTTCTGATGTTGATATTCAGACGATAGGCCCATCCCAAGTGATTGTAGAGGTAGTGTATGAAAAGAAAAAAATGTCTAAACCATTTTTTGTTCTTGTATGGCTTTTGTTGTTCATTGGAGCGGCTTTAGCTATCATGAACTTTCATGAAGATGTCAGCATGAGATCGGTTCATAAAAGTTTGTATAAAACGCTGACCGGAATTGAAGAAGAAAAGCCGCTATTATTTCAAATTCCATACTCCATTGGTTTAGGGTTAGGGATGATTTTATTTTTTAATCATGTATTTCGTAAAAGAATTAACGAGGAGCCTAGTCCACTAGAAGTAGAAATGTTTAATTATCAGCAAGACTTAGATCAATATGTCATTATGCATGAAAATAAAGAATGTATGAAGCATATCGATGACCATTAGTGTTTTGATAGTAATATTGGTAGGTTTTGCAGGTGGTTTGGCTGTTGGTTCCGGATTTGTAGCATTTTTAACGGTATTAGGAATTATCCCAAGATTAACCCAGCTCACGAAAACCATGAAAATGATTCATTTCTATGAATTAGCGGTTATTTTAGGTGCAATTGTTGGAGGGTGGTTTAGTTTAAGGCCGCCTATATTATCCCTTTCACCTTACATTTTAATTTTTATTGGCTTATTTTCTGGTACGTTTATTGGCTTGTTAGCATCAGCTCTAACAGAGGTGTTAAATGTACTTCCCATTTTAGCGAAACGAATTGGTATCGATGATCGAATTGTATTGCTACTCATGGCGATTGTGTTTGGAAAAATCGTTGGTTCACTTTTTCACTGGATATACTTTGTTGACCTATAAAATGAAAAGAAGGGACCTTGATGAAAGAGAAACGGAGTGTCATATTAATTACCGATGGAGATGAATATGCTTGTAAAGCTGTCGAGTTGGTGGCGAAGGAATTCGGCGGCCGTTGTATTTCAAAATCTCAAGGCAACCCGTCTGTGTTTACCGGGGAACAACTCGTTTCATTCATCAAAGAAGCCCGAAACGACCCTGTTTTTGTTATGTTTGATGATAGTGGGTTTCTTGGAGAAGGAAGCGGTGAAAGAGCATTAAAGTATGTAGCTCAACATCAAGATATTCGTGTTCTAGGAGTAATCGCCGTTGCTGCGAAGACAAAGCAAGCGGAATGGACCAAAGTGTCTGTCTGTATCGACCGCGATGGGAATTTAACTCATTATGGAATTGATAAATTTGGCGTCCCAGAGTGGGATATCAGAAGGATTAATGGTGATACAGTTTATTGTATAGATGAGTTAAACATTCCGATTGTTGTTGGAATAGGAGACATCGGAAAAATGGCAAGAAAAGATCATTTTGAAATAGGGGCTCCTATCACCAAAAAAGCTGTACAAATCATCTTAGAAAGGAGTGGGTTTCATGCAAAAAAATAATCTTTCAGAAAAAATGAAAATTCCTAGTAGCTTAAATGAATTTGAAGATTTGATGAAAGAGAGAATTGGATTAGGTAAGAGCTTTGACTTAGGTGTCCGAAAACTTAAAATTTTTAAAAAAAATGTGCATTTTTATTTTGTAAATGGTTTATGTGACACTAGTTTCATCATTCAAATAGTAGAAGAATTAGTCGAAATTAACGATAATGAGGTTCTTTCAAGTAAACTATTTGAAATAGTCGAAAATCGATTGGTTCACCAGTCAGTCACACCTGTCGAAACTGTGGATGAAGTGGTTGATCAGGTACTATCAGGATTAATTGGTGTACTTGTTGAAGGAGAAGAGAAAGCGTTAATCGTCGATGTGCGTAGCTACCCGGGTCGATCACCGGAAGAGCCGGATACGGAGAAAGTGGTCCGCGGATCTAGGGATGGGTATGTAGAAAATATTATCGTCAACACCGCTTTAACTCGCAGAAGAATTCGCGACGAACGACTTCGCTTTGAAATTATTAAAGTGGGGGAAAGGTCGAAAACGGATATATCGATTGCCTATATTGAAGATGTGGCCAATCCAGATCTTGTCGAAGTCATCAAGAAAGAGGTTCAAGCGATTAAGATTGATGGATTAACGATGGCGGATAAGACAGTGGAAGAGTTTATTGTAAAGCAAGGATATAATCCTTATCCACTCGTAAGATACACAGAGAGAGCCGACGTAGGGGCAACGCATCTGCTCGAAGGTCATGTACTTATATTTGTGGATACATCACCTAGTGTAATTATAACGCCAACGACGTTCTTTCATCATGTTCAACATGCAGAGGAATATCGTCAATCACCTGCAGTTGGTACTTTTGTAAGGTGGGTACGATTTGTTGGTATCTTGGCTTCGCTGTTTGTATTACCGCTATGGTTCATGATGGTACTTGATCCATCTTTATTACCAGACGCTATTTCCTTTGTAGGTCCAAATGAGAAATCGAATATTCCAGTCATCCTCCAGATCTTTTTGGCGGATATTGGGATAGAGTTTTTAAGAATTGCCGCGATACATACCCCGACACCATTATCTACTGCGATGGGGTTAATTGCTGCCGTTTTAATTGGACAAATTGCTATTGATGTGGGCTTGTTTGTCCCGGAGGTCATTTTATACGTTGCAGTAGCTGCTATTGGAACATTCTCGACACCAAGTTATGAATTGAGTGTTGCCAATAAAATGGCTCGATTATGTTTACTAGGAATTGTGGCTTTATTTGGAGTGCCTGGACTCGTGATAGGATCTACCGTATTTATCCTGTTTTTAGTGAGTATCCGATCACTGGATACCCCATATTTATGGCCATTTATTCCATTCAGTCCAAAAGCATTTATGCAAATAATAATTCGTCAGTCTGTTCCAGGATCAAAAATCCGTCCAAGTATTGTTCAACCACGTAATCGTTATAAGCAACCGTAGTACTTAATGTTTGGTTGCGCTTCCCTCACTCTTATGATACATTACTTCTAATTACTAAAGGATTACAGGTGTTGGAGGAGAGAGAATGGGGCAAAGGAGAAAAGAACTGCATGGAACAATGACGGTGAATAAAAAAGGAAATCTTGAGATTGGTGGGGTAGATTCCATAGACCTTGTGAAGAACTATGGGACCCCATTATTTGTATATGATGTGGCTCTTATTCGAGAACGGGCAAGAGGATTTAGAGCGACTTTTGAAGCACTACAAGTAAAATCCCAAGTGGCCTATGCCAGTAAAGCATTTTCAAGTGTGGGAATGTTTAAGTTGATAAAGGAAGAGGGACTGTCACTTGATGTTGTGTCAGGTGGTGAACTGCATACAGCATTAGCTGTTGATTTTCCCGTCGATAAAATTCATTTTCATGGAAACAATAAGAGTGAACAAGAATTGAGAATGGCGATTCATCATAAGATTGGGTGTATTGTGGTCGATAATTTTCATGAACTCGATTTGCTCGAGCGGATTTGTAAAGAAACAAACACTAACATTGAAGTGTTAATCCGTGTTACCCCTGGAATTGAAGCACATACGCATGACTATATATTGACAGGTCAAGAAGATTCTAAATTTGGATTCGATCTTCAAAATGGACAAGCTGAATCTGCTATGAATCGTGCTATTCGCTCGACGTATCTCCAGCCAATCGGTCTGCACTGTCATATTGGCTCGCAAATCTTTGAAACAACGGGCTTTATTTTAGCTGCTCAGAAAATAATGGAGAAGCTAGCACATTGGAAAGAAGAATTTGAGTACGAACCAACTGTTCTCAATCTGGGGGGCGGGTTTGGGATTCGTTATACAGAGGAAGATGACCCTATCACTCCAGAGAAATATGTTCATGAAATCGTTAGTGAAGTAAAAAGACAAGCAGTCACCTTGGGGTTAGAAATGCCTGAAATTTGGATTGAACCCGGTCGTTCCCTAGTTGGAGATGCAGGGACAACTCTTTATTCAGTTGGCTCATCTAAAGAAGTTCCTAACGTCCGGAAATATTTGAGCGTGGATGGTGGAATGAGTGACAATTTACGTCCTGCTTTATATGATGCAAAATATGAAGCGGTCATTGCCAATTTGATGAATGAGCCGCTTCAAGATACCGTATCTATAGCTGGAAAATGCTGTGAGTCAGGAGATATGTTGATTTGGGATTTGGAAATAGCAGAGGCTGTAGCCGGAGATATCCTAGCAGTATTTTGTACCGGTGCATACGGGTATTCAATGGCCAATAATTATAACCGAATTCCAAGACCACCAGTCGTATTTGTTGAGAATGGCGAGGCCAAATTGGTTGTAAGAAGAGAGACATATGAAGATCTACTAACCCTTGATGTGCTTTAAGAAAAGCGAAAGGCGCCCGCAAATCGGCGACAAGCATAAGCCAAACCTTGACCTGAGGCGCACTTTGCCTCAAGGCAGGGATTGGCTTATGACCTCGAGCCGATGGCGCCAGTAGCTAGACAATAAGAAAAGCGAAGGCGCCCGCAAATCGGCGACAAGCATAAGCCAAACCTTGACCTGAGGCGCACTTTGCCTCAAGGCAGGGATTGGCTTATGACCTCGAGCCGATGGCGCCAGTAGCTAGACAATAAGAAAAGCGAAAGGCGCCCGCAAATCGGCGACAAGCATAAGCCAAGCCTTGACCTGAGGCGCACTTTGCCTCAAGGCAGGGATTGGCTTATGACCTCGAGCCGATGGCGCATGATGCAAATCACCAAAACGATTGCAAAATATTAATTTTTTCTCGATCAGAAAAAGCTGTTGCGGTCGCAACAGCTTTTTCCTGTTTGCCTTAAGAAAGAAAATATTCTACAATAAAGGAAAACTTGCCACAGTGGCGAATTAATAATAGCTAGTATCTAAGTAATCAGAGGTGCATGAAATGAAAAATCAAAACAGACTTGTTTTTCTCGTATTGCTCGTTTTAGCTGCAGGGTGGGGCACGGTTTATTGGATGTTTTTTGTCAATTAAATGAAGGTAGGTTGAATAATTCAATCTTTTTTAGTAAGATTGTATTCGACTGATGGCTTAATAGTAGCAAAGTAGAACAGGCTACAAGAAATGTAGATAGAAGTTGAAAATCGCAAAGGAGTCATTATGCTTATACGTTATAAAAAAGCATTTGAAAAGATTGCAATGGGATTGCTTTCTTTTATGCCAAACGAAAAAGATTTGAAAAAACTTCAAGAGACCATGAAATTTTACGAAAATGAAAAATCGTGGAGATTGTACCTTTGGAAAGATGAAGATGTGATAGGGCTCGTCGGAGTGCAAATTATTAGTGATTTGATTGTAGTTCAGCATATTTCTGTCAATCCTTCCCATCGACACGAAGGAATCGGGACCAGAATGCTTAAGGCTTTACATGATTTATATACTGACTATACAATTCAACCGACTGAAGAGACCGCTAGTTTTGTTGATAATCGAAATGTTGAAGAAGCTTAGAGATTACTCTAAACTTCTTTTTTTTTGTTGAAGTGCTTTTTGCCGAGCTTGAATGACGTCCGAGCGGTCACGTAATTGATGACGATGAATAAGTGCATTTTGAGTCAAATCACTTTTATTCCCCCAATTATATCCATTATCTTTACATCGTTTAATGCATTCTTTCAAAAGGACGGGATCCTGAATGGGAAAGCTCATGCTTTGATATTTGGTCGGTGTATACAAGGTCTCAAGCTGTTCATTTAATTGTTCTAGGAATAACTCCGAATGAATTCCGAGTGTTGTTAATTCATCTCTCTTGTGTTGGAAAATTTCTATCGCTTTTCTTAGCGTCCTGATAGCACCTATGTCATTTTCTCTTCGGAAATGATACATTGACACTGCAACTTGAATCAATCCTACCCAAATGGATGATCGATTTCCTGAATCCACCTGCTTCCAATACTCTTCAAGAACTTCATGACACTCAAAATAATCCCGATTTCCATGAAAATAAACTAGATATTGTATGTATTCTTCAGGATAGATCAATGGAACTCCCCCCTCTAGTTATTTTTTATAGTGTATAATAGATTGGATTGGTTTACGAATTATTTGTAAAGATAACCTCCATATTTAATTAGAATATCTCAAATGTTATTTTTCTGAAATAACAATAATTTTGAAAAAGACCTCATTTTTCAAAATTTATATTGGAGAATTTCGTTGAATCTACTATACTAGTAGTTAATCTTAATGAGACAAAGCTTAGAATGGTGATAGTATGGAATACAATGTGAAGATAGAAGCCTTTGAAGGACCTCTTGATCTTCTCCTCCATTTAATTAATACATTAGAAATCGATATATATGATATTCCAATGTCAGAAATGACAGAACAATATTTACAATATGTTCATACAATGCAAGATCTGCAACTCGATATTGTAAGTGAATATTTAGTCATGGCGGCTACGTTATTGGCGATCAAAAGTAAAATGCTTCTTCCGAAACATGAGGAAGAAATTTTTGATGAAGATGTTGATTTTTTTGGAGAAGATCCGCGAGACGAGCTAGTAGAACGATTAATAGAGTACCGAAAATACAAGGATGCTGCACGAGACCTTAAACAAAAAGAAGAAGAACGTGGGAAAATGTATACGAAGCCCCCGATTGATCTTTCTTTATATGCCGATGATCCTGTGCAAGAAGTATTAGAACAAAACGTATCCATTTATGATATGCTTGGCGCGTTTAATAAATTGTTGCGCAGGAAAAAACTGCAAAAACCAATCACAAGCCGAATCACAAGACAGGAAATTCCGATTGAAAAAAGAATGGATGAAGTTCTTGAGAAAATAAGGAACAATCAACAAAGGACACGTTTTTTCGATTTATTTGAGTATGAATCGAAAGAGTATATTGTTGTTACTTTTTTAGCAATTTTAGAGTTGATGAAGCGAAATGAAATTTTGGTTGAGCAATTAGATAATTTTGACGAAATATACGTACAAGCTAGTAAAGGAGGAAATCTGAATGAATCTCATTAATTGGACAGGTATCCTAGAGAGTCTCCTTTTTGCAGCAGGTGATGAAGGGCTGTCATTGAAGCAAATATGCTCGGTTTTAGAAGTAGATGAGGTTCATGGACAAGAGATAATTTCCGCCTTGCAACAAGAATACGAAGGAAATGAAAGTCGTGGTATTGCAATTGTTGAAATTGCCAAAACGTATCAATTGGCGACGAAAAAGGACCATGCCACATATATCAAAAAATTAGTCGAATCTCCAAGTATGACCTCACTTTCACAGGCAGGTCTTGAAACACTTGCCATAATCGCCTACAAACAGCCGATAACACGAGTCGAGGTAGAGGAAATACGTGGAGTGAAAACAGAAAGACCAATCGCAACCCTTTCATCAAAAGGACTGGTGAAAGAAGTTGGTCGGGCAGAAGGAACAGGTCGAGCTATTCTTTATGGGACAACCAAAGAGTTCTTAGACTACTTTGGATTAAAGGATTTAGAAGAATTACCTCCTCTGCCAGACTCAAACAAAGAGGATTCAGGAGAAGATGTCGATCTATTCTTTGAAAAATTTCAAGAAACTTTGGATACTGAAGCGTAAAGATGTGCTAAGATGAAAAAGAAGCTTCAATAGAAGCTTTTTCTTTTGGAATTGTTATTCAGAATTTTTCGTTAATGGAATATAAGTGGTAAACCTAAACTATGGAGGGATCTATTGTGGGGAATTTAATTATTAAAACACAAGTAGAGGAAGTAAAAAAATTTCTAGAAAACAGTGTATTCACATTAGAAAATCATTTGAATGAAGTAACCATTTCTTCTATGTTAATCGAAAAATCAGGCGAACAGTCGTACTATGAAGGTGTACTATCCAATCTTCGTCGCTTACTTGTTTACTGTGAAGAGGGTCTAGACGCATGCTCCATCGTAATGTATAATGATCCGTTTATTAAGCCTGCTGCTGAAAAAACACTCTATAAAATCTATCACCAATGCATTGATGAATTTTTCGCGCCTAAATTTGATTTATGGTTTGAAGATAGTCGTGCTGCCTATACAGGGAAAAATGCGATTGCATTTCGACAAGATATTCCAGTAAGCATTCAAAAATTAATGGCTCAGCTCGAAGAAGAATTTCAACATATCCGAGAAGAATTAGAATACTATGAAACGGATTATCGAACGAAAATGACTCAATCTAAATCCTGATTCTCACCATTTTAAACTGCCATCCATATGCTAACATGAAATACATTCATGGGAGGATACAAATGGCTAAAGATTATTTAAATGATGTGAAAAAATGGCGTGATGATGTAAAAAGATGGACATCAACAGAATCATTTCATTCATCAAGGTTAGAAGAAGATTTACGAAGCTTGGAATCCGAAATACAAAAATGTGAGTCTCAGCATATCAGTTCTCGTTCATTCGCAGAACTACAGAGTATAATGAGGAAAATAAATTTCACTATAGAAACATGGTCCAAGAAGCGGAATCACACCGGTTCTGTCTACCTGATGGACAACACATACATCCCTATTGGCAAACATCAGCTTCCTCCCCTTCCATATGCCTATGATGCGCTAGAACCTTATATCGCTAAAGAGATCATGCGACTTCACCATGATAAACACCATCTTTCTTACGTACAGGGATTGAACAAAGCTGAAATACAATTGCAACAAGCAAGAAAAGATAAGGATTTTCAGTTAGTTAAACACTGGGAGCGAGAATTAGCATTCCACGGTTCGGGTCATTACTTGCACACGATCTTTTGGGAAGTAATGAGTCCAAAAGGTAGTGGGAAACCTAGTGGCCCTCTTTTAAAAGCGATTGAGAAATCTTTTGGCAGTTACAATTCTTTTTACAAACAATTTTCGGAAGCAGCTGATGCTGTTGAAGGAGTTGGCTGGGCGATTTTAGTATGGTCTCCAAGAACGAGGAGACTAGAGATATTGCAATCTGAACGTCATATGCTCCTTACTCAATGGGATACCATCCCTCTTCTTGTTCTTGATGTATGGGAACATGCTTATTATTTACAATATAAAAACATGAGAAAAGACTATATTCGTAACTGGTGGAATGTTGTGAATTGGGATGAAGTAGAGCACCGATATGAGAAAGCAAAAAACTTAACATGGCAGTCTTACTAAAAGAAGCTGAGGGAAAGTAGACAGCTTCTTTTTTGATGTTAACTGGTCGAAGGACAATATTGTGATCATTGAAGTAAACAAGACTGATTACTTTAATATTCATAACTACACTTGTCCTGCATACACTTGTACAAAGCCAGATGTAAAAGGTGCAAAGGAGACGAGGGCGAGAATGAAACGGATATTTTGGTCGATTCTTATTTCCATCTTCCTGCTAGCTATGGTTACTTCGCCAGTGAGTGCACAACCAGGGGTTTCAGCTCAAGGGGCAGTGTTAATGGACCAAGAAAGTGGACGAGTGCTGTTCGAGAAAAACGCTCATACCCAAATGAGAATTGCGAGCATTACAAAAATCATGACTGCAATCCTAGCGATAGAATCCGATAAACTACAGGAAACGGTTAAGGTCAGTAACAATGCAGTTCGTACGGAAGGATCCTCGGTTTATTTACAACTTGGAGAAGAAATCAGTCTTGAACATCTTGTTTATGGGTTAATGCTTCGATCGGGCAATGATGCAGCCGTGGCAATTGCCGAGCATGTGGGGGGAAGTTTAGATGGCTTCGTATATTTAATGAATGAAAAAGCAGTAGAAATTGGTATGATTAATACACATTTTGCCAATCCTCATGGTCTCGATGATCATGAAAACCATCTTTCATCAGCGTATGATATGGCGGTATTGATGAAATACGCGATGAACAATGAAACTTTTCAAAAGATATCAGGAACCGAGGTGCACAAGGCGCCGAAACCTGATAGTCAGTGGAACCGCTCTTGGCATAATAAAAATCGCTTACTTACACAGCTTTATGAATATTGTACGGGGGGGAAAACGGGATACACAAAACGAGCAAAGCGAACTCTTGTGACAACTGCTTCCAAAGAAGGAGAGCACTTAATTGCTGTTACATTGGATGGACCGGATGATTGGAATGATCATATCGGAATGTATGAGTTTGGTTTTAAAAACTTTGATTATATGCAGGTTTTAAAAGAGGGAAAGGTTGCCGCAATTAAGGACAAAATGTATAAAGGGAATGTTTACCTGAAAGAGAGCCTTTCCCTCTCCTTAACGAAAGAAGAAGAAGAGAACGTTCAGGTTGATTATAAAATAATCCAACCAAAGGACGAATGGGATTCAGAAAATGCGCCTAAAGTTATTGGAAAGGCCAATGTGTATGTCGATCAGAAGTTAATTCACTCAGTGCCGATCTATTTTAAATCGTCTCATCTTTCAAGAGAACCTTGGTGGAAGGTATGGAAACATCTTTTTTTCATCAGCATTGGCGTAGAGAATAATGGTTAACATTATATGGGTGGGAATGACACTTATTGGAATTGTATTTGCGATTGTAAATGGACGGTTAGAAGAAGTTAATAAAGCTATTTTTCAATCAGCCAACGAAGCGGTCACTCTTTCAATCGGATTAATCAGTATTCTTGTATTTTGGTTAGGAATAATGAGGATTGCACAGGACGCTGGTTTATTGATCGTACTTTCGAGATTTTTTCGCCCTCTTGTTGTAAAACTTTTTCCAGATGTTCCTGCTGACCACCCTGCAATGGGATATATTTTATCGAATATGATGGCTAACCTTTTTGGGCTTGGAAATGCTGCTACACCGTTAGGTATTAAAGCGATGGAACAATTAAAGAAATTAAATCAAGATCAAGACTATGCGAGTCGTTCAATGATTACATTTCTAGCCATTAATACGTCAAGCTTAACGCTTATTCCAACCACAGTAATCGCTATAAGGTTGAAATATGAATCGGCATCACCAACCGAAATTGTTGGGCCTACCATTATTGCGACGGCTATCTCCACAATAAGTGCTATATTGATAGATCGATATTTTTATTATAGAAGAAAAAAGAAAGGTAGATCATGATGAAATGGATTACGCTCCTTTCTATTTGGATAATCCCGATGTTAATTGGGTTTATTATGCTCTATGGAACACTGAAAAGAGTGCCGACATACGAAAGTTTTGTAGAGGGTGGGAAAGATGGGATTAAGATTGCTCTTTCAATTATTCCTTATCTAGTAGGTATGCTTGTTGCAATCACCGTGTTCCGGGCATCAGGTGCACTTGAATTTATCATTGAGGCGCTAAAACCAGCTCTTTTAAGTTTAGGCATTCCTCCAGATATTGTACCACTGGCAATTATTCGTCCTATATCAGGGACCGCTGCGCTAGGAATGACAAGTGATATCATCGCTGTTCATGGACCAGATTCATTCTTAGGGAGATTAGCTTCAACCGTTCAAGGGAGTACAGACACGACCTTTTATGTCCTGACTGTCTATTTTGGTGCGGTCGGAGTGAAGAAAATGGGCGATGCACTTAAAGTGGGTCTTCTGGCGGATCTAGCGGGTTTTATCGCGGCCTTAATCGTGGTGACATTGTTGTTTTCATAAAATTATATCTTTCCTACCTGAAAAGGCTCTAGAAATAACTAGAGTCTTTTTCTAGGTCTTTGATAGAACTTTGTTACTGTTGATTACCAATAAAAAAAGTCTATTGGAACCTAATGACAGTCCTCAAAAGAATGTTGTTTATATATACCGGCAACAAGATTAGTTTCGAGGCATTATTTGTCTATTCTTGAGCGATATCAAAAATGAATTGGAAGGTTCCGATGGAAATTTAGACGGGATAGAAACAATGTATACGGGAAAAATCTTACATAAAGTTCTGAAACCATACCCATTCGAGTTGATGTCAAACGGCCTGAATAAGACTGGTATTTTAATTCTATTCTTAATTTCCTTTGCTTTTTCTTGTACTTATGTAATAATTCAAGTCAGACTTAGATTTTTTGAAATGGAAGTGACATTATGGAACGACTTCAAAAGGTAATTGCGCATGCAGGAATTTCGTCTAGACGTAAAGCTGAGGAGCTTATTATAGAAGGAAAAGTAAAAGTGAACGGCAAGGTGGTTCGTGAATTAGGAGTAAAGGTAACAGATTCAGATATGGTAGAAGTTAATGAAGTGAAGATAGAAAGAGAGCATAAAGTGTATTATTTATTGTACAAGCCACGTGGAGTGATCTCTGCTGTAAGTGATGATAAGGGCAGAAAAGTAGTAACGGATTTCATATTAGGTGTTAGAGAACGTATTTATCCAGTGGGTCGTTTAGATTATGACACGTCTGGAGTTATCCTTCTAACAAATGATGGAGAGTTCTCGAATTTATTAACTCACCCAAAATACGAGTTAGACAAAACGTATGTTGCCAAGTTAAGAGGCATCCCGGTAAAAGAACAACTTAGAAAACTAGAAAAAGGAATCATGCTTGAAGATGGTAAAACAGCTCCTGCAAAAGTGAAATTTATTAGTGGAGATCAAAAAAAAGGTAAGAGTATTGTCCAAATTACCATTCATGAGGGAAGAAATCGTCAAGTAAGAAGAATGTTTGAAGCAATTGGCTTTCCTGTTGAAAAACTAAAACGAGAGCAATTCGCTTCCCTTACCCTTCATGGTCTCAACGCTGGAGAGGCGCGAGAGTTGACACCACATGAAGTCAAGCAGTTACGAGCGATGGCACAAACCGGTAAATAAATGAAAGTTGTCACAGACTATTCAAATTCATACTTCTTTATTAAAAATGAAAGATGGTATAATGAATTTTGTCTACGTGAAAAAATCAAAAGGGACATCCTACTGTCCCTTTTGTCTTGCACGGAATTGTTCCCTAATATTGGGGAATGTCGGAAAGAAGTTATTTTACAAAGGGAGGCATCAATATGCAAAAAAAACAGAAGAGACTCCTAATGCGTTCAATCATATTAGCTATTTTATTAGCGGCTGTTGGGTATACCTTATATGCATCTATTACAAAAGATAGTCGGGATATGATTAAAATTGGAAAGCCCGCTCCTAATTTTATGTTAACGGATTTAGAAGGGAATTCTCATACACTCTCAGACTATAAAGGGCAAGGTGTGATGGTCAATTTCTGGGGTACCTACTGTAAGCCGTGTGAAAAAGAAATGCCGGCAATGGATCGTCAGTACCAAGTTTTTCAAGATCAAGGGATAGAAATTTTAGCAGTTAATGTAGGAGAGTCTAAATATCTTGTAGAAAAATTTGCTAAAAAGTATGACTTGAGTTTTCCAGTGGTGACGGACGTTGAAGGTGATGTTCAAGATGCCTACGGTGTGTACAATCTTCCGGTTACGTTCCTTGTCAATCCTGATGGGAATATTGAATCGATACTTAAAGGTGAGTTAACTGATGAAATAATTGCAAACTCATTTGAGAAATTAAAGCCATAAGTAAGGGAGATTCACTATGAAGGATACTATTTGTGAATGCGCACATGTTAATCCCCCTGGCACCGTGCTTTGTCAGTCATGTGGTCGGGCTTTAACTGATGCTGCTAAGAATGAAAAAATACATGATATGAGATATGAAGGGAGCTCTCGTCGCTCTCAAACGTACAATAAAACATTTGTTGATAAAATTTGGAATTTCTTCTCGTCTGTGAAGGTTGGCGTATGGATTATTATTTTAACATTGATTGCTTCAGCCGTTGGAACCATCTTCCCTCAGGAGTTGTATATTCCTTCCCGTACGCCTGAACAATTTTATCAAGAAGAATACGGCTGGTTAGGACTAGCGTATTATCGGTTAGGGCTTCACAATCTATATAGCTCATGGTGGTATATTCTACTCGTAGCCTCTTTAGCCATTTCACTTGTCGTCGCCAGTGTTGATCGCTTATTTCCGTTATATAAGTCATTAAAAAATCAACGTGTGATTAGACATGATAGTTTCTTGAAACGTCAAAGAATGTATTCGGTTTCAGAGGATGTTTCCGTTGCTGAAGTAGAAGTTATCAAGCAAAAAATGAAAGAAAAACGCTACCGCTTGTTTGAAGAGAAAGGGAGTTTCTTAGGAGAACGGGGTCGGTTTTCCAGATGGGGTCCATATGTTAATCACTTAGGACTTATTGTGTTCTTATTCGGTGGTATGCTAAGGCTTGTTCCAGGTATGTATATTGATGAGACGCTTTGGATTCGAGAAGGTGAAACTCTTCCCATTCCCGGTACGGAAAAACAATATTATTTAGAAAATAAAAAATTCATTCTCGAGACGTATAGTAAAGAAGAGGATAAAGATGTGTTTGATGAAGCCATCGACCGAGTGGGTACGATCCCGAAAAATTTCCAGACAGATGTCGTCTTATTCGAGCAACCAGAGAGTCTGCTTCCTGGTCAACAGGCAGAATTGAAGGAAGTGAAATCGGGAGAAATTCGTGTGAACGAGCCGTTGAAATTTAACGGATTTGCCTTATATCAAACGTCATATAAATTAAATGAGTTTAAAACAATGAGTTTTTCTTTATCCAAAAAAGACACAGAAGAAAATATGGGGACCATCACCATTGACTTATTCAGTCCTGAAGATGAGTATTTACTGGAAAATGGGAACAAAATTGAGTTAATGGGCTATTTTCCTGATTTTTCAGGTTTGAATGATGAAGGAGAACCGGAGACAGCTTCGTCACTTCCTAATAACCCTGCCTTCCTTTTTAAGATGTTCACTCCTGAGCATCCCGAGGGAGAAGTCAGTTTTGTCGGCATAATGCAAAACGTCGATTCTGGAAATGATTATAAAATGTCTTTTGCTGGCATTGAAACTCGTAATATCTCTGTGCTAAACGTCAATAAAGATAATACTCTATGGATTTTGGGTCTAGGTGGATTTATCTTCATGGTCGGTGTGATTCAAGGAGCTTATTGGAATCATCGTCGGATTTGGCTTAAATACCAAGATGGAAAGCTTACGATTGCCGGACATACAAATAAAAATTGGCAGACCGTAAAAAAAGATTTACAATATATTCTTAATGGATCGGATATAAACATGCCGATTGATCAGTCTGAGGACGAGAAATAAGGAGGGGACGGAATGGATTTAGTAGTAGTAAGTAGCAATCTACTCTATGTGTCGTTTGTGCTATATTTAGTAGCAACTGTTTTCTTTGGAGGAGCCATCCGTTCCAAAGACAATGGAAGCAATGCTCATAAAAACAATCGCTCTGGGAAAATAGCTATTACGATAACGGCGGTAGGATTTATTGCCCAAGTAGCCTATTTTATTACCCGATGGATCGCTTCAGGTCATGCACCTGTTAGTAATTTATTTGAATTTACCACCTTCTTTGGTATGATGCTTGTAGGAGCATTTATTATCATCTTTGCAATGTATCGAACACCTATAATTGGATTGTTTGCACTTCCGATTGCCTTACTAATAATAGCCTATGCTAGCATGTTCCCGAAAGAAATTAGTCCATTAATTCCGGCGTTAAAAAGTGATTGGCTGCATATTCACGTAACGACTGCAGCAGCAGGGGAAGCGATTTTAGCCATCAGCTTTGTCACAGGATTAATTTATTTATTGAAAAATATTGATCAGAGTATGAGAAGTAAAAAAACGACATGGTTAGAGATTGTTCTGTTTGGCTTAGTGGCCGTCATTGGCTTTGTCGTTGTCACTACGACTTTTTCTTTCATGAATTATGAAGCTGAATTTGAATATGTAACGAAAGCAGGAGAACAAGACATTGAGATGTATAATCTTCCTGCAGTTGTTGGTCCATATGAATGGGTTGCTGTGACAGATGACGTAATGGAACCATTTGTGGCGACTCCTGAAAATATTTCGGCAAGGAAATTAAATACGGTTATTTGGTCGCTAGGAGCTGGCTTTGTTTTATATGGTTTAATCCGCCTCCTAGCAAGAAAAAGAATAGGTGCTTTACTTCAACCACTAGTGAGAAAAGTTAATTCAGAACTAATGGATGAAATAGGGTACCGGTCAGTGCTCATTGGGTTCCCAGTCTTTACTTTGGGCGCATTAATTTTTGCAATGATTTGGGCTCAAGTAGCTTGGCACCGATTTTGGGGTTGGGACCCGAAAGAAGTATGGGCTCTTATCACCTTTCTATTTTATGCAGCCTTCTTACATTTACGGATGTCTAAGGGCTGGCAAGGTGAGAAATCTGCATGGTTAGCTGTTATTGGGTTTGTGATTATTATGTTTAATTTAATCGCGGTAAATCTAATTATTGCTGGGCTCCATTCTTACGCCTAAAGCAAAAGTTTATCCCTCCACTTTATGTGGGGGATTTTTTCTATTACAATAGTGATTAAAGGATTTAAGTTTATTACAGGGGGACTTAACATGGAAAATCAGTTGAAAATATTAATTGTAGATGATGAAGAAAGAATTAGAAGGTTACTTAAAATGTATTTAGAAAGAGAGAATTACATAATAGACGAAGCTGAAGATGGTGAAACCGCTTTGCAATTGGCTTTAGACAACAACTATGATTGCATCTTATTAGACGTTATGATGCCTGGGAAAGATGGGATTGAAGTATGTCAAGAGTTAAGAGAGCACAAGGCGACGCCTGTTATTATGTTAACGGCAAAAGGAGAGGAAGCCAATCGGGTTCAGGGGTTTGAAGTGGGGGCAGATGATTATATTGTGAAGCCATTTAGTCCACGTGAGGTGGTTCTCCGAGTGAAAGCTTTGCTGAGACGATCTTCTACAACAGCCTATGTCCAAACAGATACTTCAACTAAAGACTTAATTGTATACCCACATTTAACAATTGACAATGACGCTCATCGAGTGACAGCAGACCAAAAGGACGTTAATTTAACACCAAAAGAATATGAATTACTATTCTTTTTAGCGAAAGCACCGGATAAAGTTTTTGATCGCGAACAATTGTTGAAAGAAGTTTGGCATTATGAATTTTTTGGGGATTTAAGAACCGTAGATACGCATGTGAAACGTCTTCGTGAAAAATTAAATAAAGTATCAGAAAACGCAGCGAAGATGATTGTGACTGTTTGGGGTGTGGGCTATAAATTTGAGGTAACAAATGAATGAGACTTTGGAAAAGTGTTGTAGGGAAACTGTGGATGACTATTCTTCTCTTGGTATCCTCGGTATTGATTATTCTCACCATTTTACTGCTTCAATTTTTTCAGAATTATCATGTGAATGAAGTTGAAGAAGAACTAATGAAGACGGCTAAGAAGGTAGCTAGGGTTATAGAAAATCATGAAGATAGGGGCCTAGGGCTCGAAATTACTAAGGAAATTGTTGAGAACCCAGCCTCAACTCTTATTGCTTTTAGCAAAAACAACATCCACTATTATTCTGGATCGAATCAAAAAATGCTCTATTTAAAAGATCAGATTCTAAAAAATGAAGAATTGCTCACCGTTTTTGAGCAACGACAATCCATCGTGAAGGAAATGAGTGATAGCAATGAAAGAGCTTCTAATCGGTACGAGAACATCATTGTGGTGGGTGTTCCACTCGAGGTTGATGGGAATGATGGTGCGGTCTATATTTATCAATCATTAGGGGTTATTCAAAAGACAACTAATCAAACGAAACAAATTTTGTTTTTAGCTGCGGGAATTGCGTTAATTTTAACGACTATCTTTGCATTTTTTCTTTCGACGCGTATCACGGCCCCGCTACGAAAGATGAAAGAAGCAGCAACCGAAGTCACAAAAGGTCGATTTGATACGAAAGTACCGATTCTTACCCATGATGAGATTGGAGAGTTAGCAACGGCTTTTAACCAGATGGGGCGACAATTAAAATATCATATCAATGCATTAAATCAAGAAAAGGAACAGTTAACATCCATATTAAGCTCGATGGCTGATGGTGTCATTACGTTTAACATAGATGGGACAATGTTAATAACTAACCCTCCCGCTGACCGATTTTTACAAAAATGGTATCAAGAAAAACATGAAAACACTCTTACTGCCGTTCCGCCAAAAGTGAGCTCGTTATTAGATAAGGTTGTGCAAACAGAAAGCGAACAAACAGAAGAGCTCATGATTGAAGGATCTTCTTACGTCATCATTATCAGTCCATTGTACAATCATCAAGCCGTACGTGGAGCCGTAGCGGTAGTGCGCGACATGAGTGAAGAGCGGAAGTTAGATAAAATGCGAAAAGACTTTATTGCGAATGTTTCTCATGAGTTGCGAACACCTATTTCCATGCTTCAAGGCTATTCAGAAGCGATTGTAGATGATATTGCTGAATCAGCGGAAGAGAAGAAAGAAATTGCCAAGATTATTTATGAGGAGTCGCTTCGTATGGGTCGATTAGTGAATGATTTACTAGATTTAGCTAGAATGGAAGCGGGGCATATCACTCTTCATAAAGAACTCATAAAAATTTTACCTTTCGGTGAAAGAGTTACTAATAAGTTTCAAGGGATTGCCAAAGAAAAAGGAATTAACATCACATTTGAAATGAACAGTGTAGCTCATGATGAAACTCTATTCCTGGATCCTGATAAAATTGAACAAGTCTTTACTAATCTTATCGATAATGCCATTCGCCACACTCCGGAAAATGGATTTGTGATAGTGATTGGAGAAGCATCGAACCGTGGAATTCAGTTTTCAATTAGAGATTCTGGATCAGGTATTCCAGAGGAAGATTTGCCGTTTATTTTTGAGCGTTTTTATAAAGCAGATAAAGCTCGGACAAGAGGACGTTCTGGAACGGGGCTCGGTCTTGCGATTGCAAGAAATATCGTGGAAGCGCATCAGGGGCGGATTTCTGTAAAAAGTAAATTTGGACAAGGTACGACGTTTTCCTTCTTTATTCCTAATTAAGCACCGCCAGCCTAACGTCGATTTAACAAAAACATTCACAAGATTTGTAGTGAAATCTTGTTTCACCAGGAACATTAACAAGGAAGTCTGAATGAACGAACAGGTTTCGGTACCTAATGTAAAACCTAGGTTTTCTCAAGCAAATGCACCCCAAAATATACCATCAATGGGGGTGCATATGATGATGGCTCAGTCAATAAACTGAGCTATTTATAGTGATTATTTTTGGTACTCTACTCGCTTAATGTCCAATTATCTTTCTTCTCAACGATTTCATCCTCAGAGGTTCTTTGACTTCCCCCGTTAATAGAGAAACCTGTTGTCGACAATCGAGGGAGTTCGAAAATTAGTAAGTAATAAATCGGAAACCATCCCCTCTATTTTAATTTTGAATTAATATTGTGTTTTGTAAAACTGTCCATTAAGTGGATTTCTTCACAATTACAATATTTATTTTAAGCTCTTTTCGTATACATTGTGGCTATTCATAATAATGATTAATTCATGATGAATAAGACTCCGGGCATTTTTTCGCCTCATTTTTTATCCGAAAGAATTGAAAAAAGCAGTGTTTCCATAAGTTTTAATATACTAGAGCAACAACGTATATGGAAAGAGCTTAAATCAACAAAAAACCACCTAATAAATGTCAATGGAATTTGGTAGGTGATTTATTTTGAATTTTATATGTTTGAGATAGGGTTTGGAACTCGTTAGGAATAATCTCCTTCCTTTTTTGATGCTGTCGTACTATCATAAAAACATATGTAACTTAATCGAGAAAGATACGACTAATTTGATAGGAGGGAAAGGGATGAGATCCGATTTCCATAGCCTGTATGACAACTATCATCAGGATGTGTTTCAGTTTCTGATATATTTAACGAAAAATAGAGAGACAGCAGAAGATTTAGTTCAAGAAGTATATATACGTGTGTTAAAATCTCATCACTTGTTTGAAGGGAAGTCTTCTGAGAAAACGTGGCTTTTTTCAATTAGTAAAAACGTAGCGGTTGATTACTTTCGTAAACAAAAAGGTTGGAAAAATAAAATTGCTGAAAAGTTTGATTGGAGCAAATCGAAGCTCGAAAGCAAGCAATTGCTTCCTGAAGAAGTAGTAGAACAAAATGAAGAAATTCAAGCAATGTACCAATGTTTAGATTTGTGTACCGTAGACCAGAAAATGGTTGTAGTCTTGCGTTATTTGCAAGAGCTATCCATCAAAGAGACTGCTGAGGCTTTAGAGTGGACTGAAAGTAAAGTGAAGACCACGCAACATCGTGCTTTGAGGACGTTGAATAATGCTATGAAGGACAGAATGCAAGAAATGGAGGGAAGAAATCATGACAAGACAGCCTTTCGATGAACGTAGAGTGGAAGATGTATTACGGAGTCTTCCTAAGATTGAAGATTCTCGTTCAAAAGAGGAAGTGTATGAAAAATTTCAAACTAGAGTAGAGCAAAAGCCTCCCCTCCGTTTAACTGCTCTTTTTCCTGTTGTTGCACTTGTGACCGCTGTTTTTTTGTTTTCGATTGTGACCATTAATATGATTAATAATCGATCAGGCGATTCTAAAGAATTTTCATCAGATGCAAATACGGTAATAGAATCTAGTCCTTCTTCACTAAAAGAAAAAAATGAATTTTTTGATTCAACAGAAGAAGGGGATTTTTCGGATTCTTCTAAAATTGCAAACGATGGAGAGCCTGAACGCGAGAGTCTAATTCAAAATAGTGACTTAACTACTACTAGGCAATATGCTTCTGCTAGTGATTTGGAGTTTTATACAGCTCAAACTTTTGGTGTTCTATCTCCGGATGGATTTGTAGTTCCAATAACTATGCTCGCTCCAAAAGTAGAAGAGAAAAGCTGGTTAAATAGATTTCATATGCTCTCATCCCAACTTCCAGAAGAAGATTGGGGATTTGATGCGACCTTTCCACTTAACGCAACTCTTCAGTTTGACGAACACGATAGAAAGCTACAGTATACCTTTTTGTCTAAGGATGAGGTGGACCGTATTAGTTCTGGTAGCACATCGGAGTTAAATTTCTTTTCGATGTTACAATCGACTTTCCAAGAATATGTTGATATTATTGAATTTTCATTATCAGATGGATCTGTCCCTGAATTTTCAAATACAGGTGAGTTGAGCTCTTTTGACTTAACCAAAAACAAACAAAAAGGGTACTTTTTATATGAATTGAATCATAACGGAACGCAATTGTTGGTACCTTCTGATGTGAGATACAGCAGTATTGAGGAGGCGTTTTCGGCTATGAAAGAAAAACCGAATGGCTTTTATGAGCCGCTCATTCCAGAAGAGCAGATGCTTAGAATAGAAAATAAGGGAGATGTCATTAGTATTGCTTTCCAACCAACTTTAGCTTTGAATGAATTGGATCAAAGTGAGGTTAGAAAAATGTTGGAGGCGCTCCTCCTTACATCGAAAAGCTTTGGGTTTCAAAAAGTGCAATTTTCAGATATGGGCACAATTAAATTGAATGGATGGGATTTTTCACAACCTATTTCAGTGCCTGTAGGTCCTAATAAAATGGTCCTTAAATAAACAGGAAACACCCAATATGCCTTTCTCATTGCTACAGCTCAAAACAAAAAACAGTCAGCATAGCTGACTGTTTTTTGTTTTGAACTCATAGAATCATTGATTTATGGAAATGATGATTCTAGGTATGGTCTCCATTAATTGTTTGGAAGAAACCGTGTTTTCTACCAGGGGAAAGGGAGGTAATGAAAATGTATAAGTTGTTACATAGGATTGTGATAACAATCTTGGTTATTTTCGGATGTAGCGTCATTAACGTAAGTAGTACTCGAGCAAATTATTCAATCGAGCAAACATGGATTTTTCCAGTGGATGGAATGATTTCTGATTTTTTTGGCTCAAGAGGTGGAAATCATAAAGGGTTAGATATTGCAGGTGAGGAAGGGACTGCTGTGGTTGCAGTAGAGCAGGGGGTAGTATCTAAATCCTATTTCTCATCTTCATATGGGAATGTGGTATTTATTCTTCATAACAGCGGTTACGAGACGGTGTACGCACATCTACAATCTCGTTCTGTAGGTGAAGGTGAGGTTGTTCAACAAGGAGAACAAATAGGATTGATGGGGAGTACGGGAAGATCAACTGGTTCACATCTTCATTTTGAAGTTCATAGTAAGGGATGGACATACGAAAAGGAAGGAGCGGTGGATCCTTTTCACATATTTGGAAAAGGAGAAATAGGACAGGCTGTCACTGCCCATCAACACAATCCTTATCACGAAGAAAGATTAGTACAGGTTAATAAAGCGGTTTCTCCTTATGAAATGATCCACATTGTTAAACACGGTGACACCCTCTGGGCATTATCTCAAAAATATGAGACATCAGTCGAGGCGATTCAATTGGCGAATAGACTAGATGGAACGACCATTGTTGTATCCGAAAAGTTGAGTATTCCAATATCGAAAACCATTTCTTCAAATTATTGAGTTTGAATGACTACTGCAGTGAGATTTTTGGTATTTTTATTTATTTCACGGAGCATTGAGGGCAAAGCGATCAGGGGACTCGGGCATTTGTCAGCCCACTGCGTGAATCGGGATTCACTACGTGTACTGCCAGATGCCTGCCGTCCCTGGCAGCCACTTCCGCTTTTCGTGATCCAGCTACAGTGGCTTGACCTGAGGCTCGGGTCAAATGAATAACTCTCCAGTGATGCAGGCATCACCTACGAGCTCTTCATTTGCCTGTCGCCTCAGGTCAAGCCACTTTCGCTTTTCTCTTGATTTCGAACTTTTTTCTTTTCTCTTTTTTGTTTGTAGGGTATAATAAATAATGTAAGAAAATTAAAGATTCGTCTTCGGGGCAGGGTGTAATTCCCGACCGGCGGTAAGGAGAGTTTATTTCTCTAAGCCCGTGAGCCTTTCTTCGGATTGGCTGATTTGGTGAGAATCCAAAGCCGACAGTATAGTCTGGATGGGAGAAGATGAGGGTGTGCCAGCGTTCAAAAACTTTGTTTAGAACGTCTATTTGGATATGCCTTAACTCTCCCTCAAGTATTCAACTTGAGGGTTTTTTAATGAAATCCAAATGGCAAACCTTTCTTCTGACGTTAGATGAATCGTCAAAAGGAGAGAGGACAACATGAAGAAAATGAATGTTAGAACGTATGTCAGTGTGGGGATGTTAAGTGGGTTAGCGTTTGTGTTGATGATGCTAAACTTTCCACTACCACCATTTCCAAAGTATTTAATGGTGGATTTTAGTGATGTGCCTGCTTTAATTGCAGCCATTATATTTGGACCAATCGCCGGCATTTTAGTTGAGTTAATTAAGAACATCCTCGATTACTTCTTAACCGGAAGTGAAACAGGTGTTCCAGTGGGTCACTTTGCAAACTTTATGGCAGGGATCATGTTTGTTTTACCGGTATATTTTATTTACAATAAAGTGAAAACCAAAAACGGAATGATTGTTGCTTTAGCATCAGGTTCGGTCATTATGGCTGTTGTCATGAGTGTGCTCAATTATTATGTGATTTTACCAGCCTATACATTATTCTTGAATATGCCAGCGATGAGCAATGAAGCAACTCGTCAAATGATTGTTACGGCAATATTACCGTTCAACGCAGTAAAAGGTATCGTAATCGGCGTGGTGTTTATGCTAATGTTTGTTCGTTTGCAATCTTGGATTGAAAAACAAACTCAATATAAAGGGGTCTAATCCCAATATAAAACGAGTGCTGAATATTCAGCACTCGTTTTTAGCATTCCTCTATAGAGGGAAAACTATTCAAATTTCAATGAGTCTCCATCGAATGTTTCATCGGCAATTTTAATGGAGTCTGTTGGGCATCCTTCAAATGCATCGATCATATCTTCTTCGAGTACTTCAGGGACTTCAACAGTTCCAGTATTGTCGTCTAATGTTACGAATGCAATGCCTTCATCATCGTAATCATAAATATCTGGTGCAGCTGCTCCGCAAGCTCCACATGCAATACAAGTATCTTTATCTACAATTGTGTACTTCGCCATGTATAAACCTCCTAATACTATTTGTGATGTGTCAATAAATATACATTTTTGGTGTATGTGAAGAAATGTATATGTTTTTTGTCTCAATAATAATATTAATCGTGATTGCTGAACATTTCAATAAAAAGATGTTGTAAATTAGCTTTAATTGTTCTTGATTCAGGTGCTTCTTATTAAGATTTCCCACAATAAACGAAAAGAAAACAAGCGATTATTGGATAAGTCGTGGTAAAATATTGACATTGCCAAAGAAGTGAGGAGTGAGGAGACTGACGTTTTTGGATGCTGTTATACTACACTGTGTCAAGCAATTGAACGGGGAGCGCACGGTTTATGGAATTTTTCATTTGTTAAATGGGAAGCGTTCTTCACAAACAATTCAAGATGCCCATTTATATGGACTCACCTCTTTTTTTCAGACGGCTTCTTTTCTATCGAGAGCAGATTTTCAAACAAGAATTCAATTTTTTCACCATAAAGGGTGGATTATGGAAATAAAAGAAGAAACCTTTTTGATATCAAATCGGGGAGAGACTACACTAGAGCGCTATTTTCTAAAACATGCTTTTCCTGTCCATATTAACGGATGGGAGTTACAAAAGATTAGTGATCAGTTTTGGAAAAGATTAACATTACTGATACAAGTTTTATCCCATTCTTTGAAAAAAGAGACACATTATTTTCCCATTCAGCGAGATGTTGAAGTTCAACGATGGATCAAACAGTTTCTTCGTTCATCAGGCAACCGTGAAATTTTGACGGAATGTCTTCTTCACGAGCTACATGCACTTTTCTCAGAAGATAACTTTCCAATAGATCCTCTATTTATAGTAACTCGTTTAAGTGGTGCAGGCTACATTGGACATACGCTTACCCAATGTGCAGATGCCTTTCGCGTGGAGGAAACGGAATTTTATTTTTTATCTTTAGAGGGTCTTCATTACTTAATAAATCGGGTAATGAACGAGAAGAAATCTTTTTCAGTACTTAATCAGATAATTTCTGATCTGTTTCTGCCGATTTCTCTGACGGAATCGACTATGAAAACATATCAAGAACTCCAAAGAGGTTGGTCGAAAGAACGGATTGCTGAAAAGAGACGATTGAAAATCGCGACAATTGAAGATCATATCATTGAAATTGCTTTAAATGATAAGTCCTTTAATATGCAGATGTTCATTCATGAGAAGGATGCCCAAAAAGTAGTACAAGCATCTAAGACTTTGCCCCATAAGAAATTAAAGCCATTAAAGGAGCTGTTTCCACAACTATCTTATTTTCAAATTCGACTAGCTTTAGCAAAAGGAGTAAATGGGTATGGACTTAAATCATGAGCTAAAGAAGCATTTTGGCTATTCATCTTTTCGAAAGGGACAAGAGGAGATAATACAATCTGTACTTGACGGGCAGGACACACTGGCTGTTTTGCCAACTGGTACGGGAAAATCAATTTGCTATCAATTATCTGGATATTTAATGACTGGTTCTGTTCTAGTAATTTCTCCTCTTTTGTCTCTTATGCAAGATCAAGTAGAACAAATGAAAGCAAGTGGTGAAAAACATGTAGTCGCAATTAACTCATTTTTATCATTTGAAGAAAAGAGGAGAGCGATTAGTTATTTACATTCTTATAAGTTTATATATATTTCACCAGAAATGTTAACAAATGAAGAAATACTGTCGAAATTAAAAGAAATGTCCATTGCATTATTCGTTATAGACGAAGCGCATTGTATTTCCCAGTGGGGACCAGATTTTCGACCGGATTATTTAAAATTGGGTCGTGTTCGCAAGACGTTGAATTCTCCTGTGACGCTGGCTCTTTCGGCTACAGCCACTGAGAAGGTTAGACAAGACATCGTGATGACGTTAGATATTGAAAAAGCAGCTGAACGGATATCATCAGTCGATCGACCAAATATTGGAATAATTGTTGAGAAGGTTGAAACATATGACGCCAAGGTGGATAGGTTAAAATCATTGATTTCTGAACTAGAAAAACCTGGCATCGTCTACTTTTCAAGTAAGAAAGTCGCTGATGAGATGGCAAGGTTGTTAAATGAAAGAGACGGGATTCAAGCCTCTTCGTATCATGCAGGACTTGATCAAGAACAAAGAATATTAATTCAACAGCAGTTTTTAATAAATCAGTTAAATGTGATTTGTGCAACAAGCGCTTTTGGTATGGGCATTAATAAAGAGGATGTTCGCTTTGTCATCCATTTTCATTTTCCTTCCTCCATTGAATCCTATCTACAAGAAATCGGTCGAGCGGGTAGGGATGGACAAAACAGTATTGCATTGTTATTATATCTCGCAGGAGATGAACAATTACCTCAGCGCCTGATTGAGCTTGAGTATCTGTCCAAAGAACAGATCTATGCTTACATGGAGGAAAGTTCTTATTCGCTAAATCAAAAAGCCCAGCTCCTTGGGTTAAGTGAGATTCATCAACGCCTACTTAAATACTACGAATCGGAACTTAAGATAGGAAATACAGATGATTTTGACTTGAAATCCTTTTCTCAGAATGTAGAAGACGTGATGAGAGATCGGTTCAAACAAAAACAGGATGATTTGTCATATGTCATTCAATGGGCACATGGACAAAGCTGTCGCAGAGAAAGCATCCTTACTTATTTTGGTGAGAATCTACGGTCAAATGTCAATCCTTGCTGTGATGTTTGCGGGGTAGATCTTTCTCTTTATTTTCGTAGTGGGATGAATCCACCTCACCAACCTTTACCAGGGTGGAGCGAATTATTACAAAATTTACTGAAGTCGAGATGACAGAATGAAAAATTCAAATCGGCAAGCTGAGCTTGTTAAACAACTTTCAGATAAAGAACTAACAATTCATCTTCTCATTACTCAAGCAATTATGCTGGGTCTTTCATTTTTACTTTTTCTTTTGTTCAGGAAAAAATGGCACGAGTATGTAGAACTTGTATCATGGAATGTAGAGTATGTAGCCATTGGAGTAGCAGGAGGATTTCTTGTTGTGTTGCTGGATTTGTTCTTAATGAATCTATTGCCTAGTCATTATTATGATGATGGCGGTATTAATGAGCGTATCTTTTCAACCAGAAGCTACCCATATATCGCATTTCTAGCACTCTTGATTGCTTTTTGTGAAGAATGGCTATTTCGAGGCGTTCTTCAGTTTAATATTGGTTGGTTTTGGGCCAGCTTAATTTTTGCAGTCATTCATATTCGTTACTGGCGTAGTGGATTTCTAATATTGAACGTGACGTTACTGAGCTTTTTAATTGGTTGGATATTTCATGTGACTGGTAGTTTGCTCGTGACAATTGTTATGCATTTTTTAATCGATTTTCTATTAGGAATACATATTCGCAGAAATGCAATACGACAGAAAATTAATCGGTAAAGAAGGGATAAGAAATGCCTGAACATAAGAGCCAAGCACAAAAATTGCGAGGTAAGATGGAAGGTGACGGTTCAGAAAAGCTTCCTCCTAGGAGTGAGGTTCATAAAGATAAGAAACAAAAAACAAAAGTGAAAATAAAATATCCACTGCTTCGCATGCTATTAATACTGTTTATCGTATTACCTATTGGTTTCTTTGTGGCCTACTCGAAATGGTTTTCTGGAGCTCAGTCTTTAAGCATTCCCTCTACTCGAAATGCTGAGGTTCAGATTATTAGCGGAAAAACAGAAAAAGAGTTTCCTAGTATTGAAGAAGTAGGGAAATCGCGAACCACTATCCCCAAAAAAACTAAACCTTCAATTCCAGTTGAAGAAAATAATCAAGAAACAGATAATGAAAAAACCACAACTAATGAAGGTACCACAGGAAATGCCGGTGGTGATAAAAATTTACCGGACAAAGGGACTATCTCAGCGTCTTCTTCTGACAAATCAGATCAACCAAAACAAGTTCAAGTGAGCTATCTTTATCATGTTGTTCAACCTAATGAAACGCTATATCGAATTTCTGTGACCTATTATGGGAATGGGGAAAAGGTAGATTCAATACGTCAACACAATCATCTACAGGGGAACGAAATTAAAGAGGGTGAAACACTTAAAATCCCAATGAACCAATAAGAGAACCAAACAAATGAGTTGTTTGGTTTTTTTTTATTTTTTTATTTAGCTTTTCAAATAGGTCATTACAAATTTTTAACAAAACCCAACAATAATACTTACAATTGAACTTTATTATAAGAAGTAAAGAGAATACAGAAAAGAGTGTCATTTGTTGCGAGTGAGAGATTGGTTACGGGAACAAGATTAACATATGTTTTATGCGTGTAATCGTTTAGGAGAAAATCGCATACACTTTTTTCAACTGACCAGTGATTTAGGAGAAGGAAAACCAGCGACTGCTATTACACTTAATACAATATTCTAAAAATGGAGGAAAACAGAATGAAAATTGCGATTTTCACAGACACCTACTGTCCCCAGATAAACGGAGTGGCAAAAACGATAAAACGCTTAACGTCTAATTTGGAAAAAAAGAATATTCAGTATGAGGTATTTTCACCTGAAATAGAGAACAGCCCCCTTTATCAAAATGTTCATCAATTTACTAGTTTTCCTTTTATTTTTTATCCTGAATGTAGAACCGCCATTGCGAATCCTCGAGTGATTGAAAAAAGATTATTAACTTTTCATCCCGACCTCATTCACGTTGTCACGCCATTAACAATGGGATTATATGGAAGGAAAGCTGCTAGGAAATTAAAAATTCCGACCGTAGCTTCTTATCATACTAACTTCGATTCGTATTTAGACTATTATAAACTTTCATTCCTCTCTCCCGTTCTATGGAAATATATGAAATGGTTTCATTCCTCCTGTCAAAAAATCTTTGTCCCCTCTCTACAAACTAAAATACATTTAGAAGAACGTGGGTTTAATCGGGTATCAATCTGGAGTAGAGGGGTAGATTGTCTACATTTCTCACCAGAACTATCTAAGAATGAGTTTTAAAAAAAACGTTACAATATTTCTAAAAAATATATTGCTCTGTATGTAGGGCGGATCGCCCCTGAAAAAGACTTAATGACGTTAGAAAAAACAATTAAAGGAGTATCCCCCTTAATCAAAAAGGATCTCCATTGGGTTATTGTTGGAGACGGTCCTTCTTTTGGAGAAATGAAAGAAGCGTTAAAATGCGAGAGTGTGACCTTTACTGGTTATTTAAGTGGTTCTGAACTTTCCAACGCCTATGCATCAGCTCATCAATTCATTTTTCCTTCGACTACAGAAACCTTTGGAAATGTCGTCTTAGAAGCGATGGCCTCTGGGCTACCTTCAATTGTAGCAGATTCAGGTGGAGTGAAAAGTATCGTACAGCATGAACGTACAGGTTTTTTATGTGAACCTGGAAATAATGAGCAGTTTATAAAAAGGGTTGAACAGTTAGTGAGAGAACCTAAACTACGAGCGAACATGTCCAAAAGAGCAAGAGATATTGCTTTAAAGCAATCTTGGGAAGACATTTTTGATAAGTTATTTGATGAATATAAGCAAGCAATCTCTCTTGGAGAAGTCATTTTACGCGAGGCATAGCCATTAGATTATGTTTGTATCTTTTTTTTTTTTTTTTTGAATGTCGTTTTTGCAAATTATGTTGTTTCTGAATGGCTCTTTTCGTATATTTTGTTGCTCTTGACACAAAGAAAATCAGGCAGTAGGGTTTTTTCGGTTGATTTTTTCTTTTTTATCTAGAAATGACAAATTTATCATTAGGAAATGAGCACGAAGTCATACGAGTCAAGGGATTCCTTCTTATTCGAAAAGCCACCAACTTTGCGAAAACAGCCTTTTGAATAGAGGGATCAGCACCTATATTATCTTTTTTCACACTATTTTAGTTAAACTATTCAAAGCTCTTCTTTAAACGAAATATTAGAGTTGGATCAAAAAAATGCAAAAATCAATTTTTCTTAGCAATTGCAATTAACTTTAAAAAAGGCTGTTTTCAAAAAAAGTGTGGCATTCATATTGCTTAATCACCTATGATACAGCTTTGTCTCTTGCATCATTTCGTCTGTTTTTAATGGAATTAACAGTGAAATGGAGGGAGTAACCAAAAATCAGGTGAAATAGCCATAATTTATTCGAAATGAACCTTAAGAAAATCATTTTTTTGAAATAATTGTAGGCTGTAAAATGGATTTTGTGTCTAACTCAAGCAAGGAGAAATCGGTTTACTTTTTCGAAATGTCACGAACCTAATCGATGCAACTTGTCATAGTCGCTTTTTCATTTTTATTGTTTGCATTTCTGACATAGCCACTAGGGGTTGTACATATAGTGACGATAGGGAGGTGGTAGGGTGGGAACCTCGATTCTAACCTTAAATACGAACACCGATGAGGCGACGAAGAAAATGCTCGAAAATGTTATTGAACGGAAAGAGAAATATGAAAAAGCGAAAATAAAGCACCTTTTTTATCTCTGGGTTAGTATTTTTTATGGCTTTGCATTTAGTTATATCAGTTATACATTTATTCTCTCCCCGCATGATTATTCGTTTTATGCTATGTTTTCTGCATTTTTTACGAGTGGACCAATGCTTCTCTCTTTTTTAGTAGCTGTCTTTTTATTTGGTGCAAGTAAAATTCATTTTGACAAAAAAGAAAAAACAGAGAAGGAGTATCAAACCTTACGTTGTGAAATCATTGACCGAAGCAAGGATTTATGGAAGGATCAAGCTTGGAAGCAGAGGCATATTATCTTCGAATTCATGAAAAAAGAATTTGACATTAATCTGTATCATCAAAGTAAGTAAGAGAGCGGTTCAATTTCCGCTCTCTTACTTTATTTGAGATTCTTTTCCAATGGCCATTTCGTATACTTTGTTGCTATTGGCACAAAAAAACAGGCAGTAAGATTTTTTGACTGATTACTTACTATTTATCTAGAAATGGAATATTTTTCATTAGCGAATGAGCACGAAGTCATACAAATCAGGGAATATATTCTTATTCGAAAAGCTACAATCTTTACGAAAACAGCCCTTCCAATAGATCTTTGCTAGTCATGTATTATCCCGTAGAAGGCTTCATATTTATTTGGTGTAGTTCAAGAAAAGGCGAAAATATACCCTAAATTCTATATCAATCGCGCTTTAAATACGTCTTCAAAATTAATTCGGAAATGTATATATTAAAATATTTTTTTACGGTCTTTCTCTTCTTTCAAAATTTCGACTGCTTCTCTAAATCGCTGCGAATGAATAATTTCCCTTTCACGCAAAAAACGGAGTCCATCATTTAGATCAGGATCATCACTCATATTTATGATCCACTGGTATGTTGCTCGTGCTTTTTCTTCTGCAGCAATATCTTCATATAGGTCGGCGATAGGGTCTCCCTTTGCCTGAATGTAGGAGGCCGTAAACGGAACACCTCCAGCACTTTCATAATACAGAGCGGAATCATGACTTACATAATGGGCAGCTAATCCCGCATCTTTTAATTGCTGGGGAGTAGCGTCTTTTGTTAATTTATAAATCATTGTCGCGATCATTTCCAAGTGAGCAAATTCCTCTGTACCGATATCTGTTAAGAGACCGATCACTTTATCTGGGATGGTATATCTTTGATTTAAATACCGTAGAGCAGCAGCTAGTTCTCCATCTGCCCCTCCATATTGTTCAACCAAATACTTCGCCAATCGAGGATTGCAGGAGCTAACACGAACAGGATATTGTAATTTTTTCTCATAAACCCACATTAATTTCCCTCCAACGTCTATCTAGACTTGCCATGGCCAAGGGGCAGATTGCCATGTCCATTGTTTGTCTTTGTTATAGCTGTATCCAAAACTGGTTAAGCTTCCAAATGACGATTCAAAAGTTTTCTTTGCTTTTTTTCGTTGTTGAACACAATGATTGTATTGCATAATAGCATGAACGTCCTGTGGATGCGTATCTAAATATAGGGTAAGCTCTAATATAACGAAATCGATTTCTTGGAGTTGCTGCAAGGATTCGTAGTATTCAGGAGTGACTGAGTTCATTATGTCGCCCCTCCTTTTTCGAACGGACTATAATAAGGATCATAAAAAACTTTCCAAAGTGTTCCCGTCTTCAGCGCTTCCTTAGGTGTATACTGAGGGAGATTAGGGGGCTGAAAGCCTAAATATAGATTGGGTGGGGTAGAATAGGTTTTTACCGAAATTGGCGTACAAGGATCAAATGGGCTACAATAAGGTTGATAACTTTTATAAAAAGATTCCATTCTAGACCTCCTGTCTATAGCATTCTATACATTGTATGGGAAAAATAATTTCTCATGCTACGAGGAAAAGAAGGAATTTGACCTTTTTTGTAGAAATATAGTGGTATAGCGTTAAATTCGAGTGAGGTGGATAATATGTATGTTAAAAGTGTAATGATTCCAAAAAACAAATGCTTTAATATTAATAAAGGAGAAAGTGTCCAAAGTGCCTTAGCAGTCCTTGAAACAAATAGTTTAGATGGTATTCCTGTGCTAGATGGAGAATATTACCTCGGCATCTTGACGCGGTATAATGTGTATCAAAATTATTTTGATTCTGGTCAAGCCAAAGAGGACTACCTTTTACAAACGAAGGTGGAAGATATCGCAACTCTTCAAGAGAAGTTCATTGAACACGACGAGATTTTTGAAAGAACACTTGTCGAATTAAAAGAGTTGCCAATTATCGCCGTTGTGGATGAAGAGAGACATTTCTTAGGTTTGGTAACCCGTTTTGATGTGATGAATCAATTCCAAAGTGCCTTTGGAATGCAACAAAATGGAGTTCGCATTACCTTTACTTCAGTAGAAACAGAAGGACGAATCGCAAGACTATCCGAAATAATCAAGCAATTCCATGAATCTGTAATTTCGTTAGTAACGTTTGATGATAGTGATAAACTTCTTCGAAGAATCGTATTGAAAATCGAGAAGAAGGATAATATTGAAAAATTCACACAAAAACTAGAACGCTCTGGATTTCGAATTCTTCATATTAACGAAGACGAATAAAGCTTTATGTATGTAAAACATCTCCTTCTCATACAGTGTATGGGAGGGGATGTTTTTGTTTAGTCAGATTATTAAGCTTGCGATTGCGACTTTCTTAGCATATTTATACATAAAATGGGTAGGTGATTTATTCGAAAAGGACCCGGTAGCAACGATCACCAACTTAGTCTTAAATCCGGTGCTGTTTTTTGCCGCCTCTTTGGCTTTCATGGGAAGCTTCTTTTTTTATACCGACCTGCTTCAAAACTGGATCATCTCCTTTTGGAAGGATAAGAAATTTAGAAAACTAAGTTTATATCTATCATTAGGTGGTTATATCACTGTTATCGTGGCTCTTTGTCAGCTTTCCTTTATTTTTACCTTGTTTTTAATTCTATCTTCCATGTTGTTTAGCATTACAGCATCTCGAAAGATAATATAAGGGGGTTTTGTGCATACTTTTTGTTCTTCTCTTCTTAGCAAGCATTGTCGCGCTTTTATTGTATATGTTTTCACAGGCGCATAAAAATAATATTCTTCATCAAGAGTTTTTGCTTCCATCATTTCCGGAAGGGAACTCTTCCTTTCGGCTCTTTTTTATATCAGATATTCATCGCAGGAAAATTCCCAGGGAGTTGATAAAAAACTTAAATTCTAAGGTTGATTGGATTGTTCTAGGTGGAGACATTACCGAAAGCGGTGTTCCTCTAACAAGAGTGGCTGAAAATATTCGAACTTTGAAAACAATAGGTCCTCTGCTTTTTGTTTGGGGGAACAATGACTATAAAGCAAATAATCAAGAAGTTGAGAAATTATTGAGACAAGAAGATGTTTTTATTTTGAAGAATCAATCCTTAAGAGTTCCTTTGAAGAATGGGTACATAAACTTTATCGGAGTAGATGATCTCCAGATGGGGCAACTGGATTTAGAAAAAGCTCTCCAGAAAATTCACCCTCATGAGTGTAACGTACTGATTAGTCATAATCCAGATATCGTGGAAAATATTCATAAGAATCAGGGGATCGATTTAATTCTTAGCGGACATACACACGGTGGACAAATTCGGGTTTTTTCGTGGGGACTTTATAAAGTTGGACGAGTTCATCGGTTAAAACAAACAACCTTATTAGTAAGCAATGGATATGGCACTCGCCATCTCCCCCTTCGATTAGGAGCTAAATCAGAAACACATATTATCTCTCTTAAGGGCAATTAAATAGTGTACAATGTTCATTCAAAGCATGTACAAATTTTACACAACTCAGTCTATCCAGTATAATTTTTGTAGTTTAAGGTAGATATTGGAGGGCTTATGATGAGTGAGACAGAAGGGAAATATAATATTAAAGCCATTTCTAATATATTAGGTGTTCAGCCTGGGACTCTTCGCGCCTGGGAACGTAGGTATAATATTTTAGAGCCAGTCCGAAACGATTCAGGGCACCGTTTATACACAGAAAAACATCTCAATATATTAAAGTGGTTAATTGAAAAGGTTAATCAGGGATTCACCATCAGCCAGGCAGTCGCTTTACTAGATAAGCATGAGATTGTTATGGAAGAAGAATTTCAACAAACCAATACCCATAATCCAAGTGGAATATCAAAAGAATTATTGAACGCACTAATGGGGTTTGACGAAGGCCGAGCGCATGAAATCATTAATCGTGCCTTTGCTCTTTATACCATTGATAAAGTCATGATAGATATTTTAGGGTCTCTTTTAGTGAAAATAGGAGATTTGTGGGAAAATGGGAAGATTACAACCGCCCACGAGCATTTTGCGACTTCCATACTTCGCTCTAGAATTGGTAGCGTGATGCATTCATTCCCTCATAATGGGATTTTGCCAAAAGTTGTAGCCGTGTGCGCACCTGGAGAATGGCATGAATTAGGTTTGTTAATCTTTACCCTTTTCATGAGAAGAAAAGGATTTGATGTGATATATTTAGGGGCAAGTATTAAAGAAGAAGATTTGGATGTCGTCTTGGACACAATTGAGCCCAAACTATTATTCTTATCCTGTACAATGGTCGATAATGCCGTAAATGCCCTTCAATTGATTCAACGATTGGAAGAGGAGAGAAGTGAACTGGTTGTAGGACTTGGCGGTTTTGCAATTGATGCACTGCCTTCACCGAAAAAACAAAAATTTAACCGTAACATCGTAGGGACAACTATATCAGATTGGGAAAAATGGATTGCATCTAATGTGCAAGCCAAAATCTAAGCAAGCACCATCTTTCCGTCGATACATACTATGAACATAAGCATCATGGTTTGGGAGGGTGGTCAATGAAACTTGAGCGTATTAAGCAAAATCAAATTCGTTTTTCCATTTCAATGGAAGAACTCGAACAAAAAGGATTGCTGCAAGATGAGCTCTTGAGTGAATCAGTCGGTTGGCATGAATTGTTTGAGGAATTAATGGAAACTGCTTCAGAACAATTTGGCGGTGAGTGGAAAGAAGTTGTTACCGTTGAAATCCTTTCGCTGACCAATGATGAACTCATTCTCCTTTTTACGGTTGAATCACTAGATGATTTTGATTTCAGAGAAAATATAGAAGAGATTGGCTCATCCACGCGAAAAGACCATCCTGAAATCATCGTTAGATTGCTTTCCTTTGAAGAAGTTGTTAATGTTGCCCATCGACTGAACGTTTTTCAAAATATGAAAAGTGAGCTTTATTCTCATGAAGGATTGTTCTACTTGGCTATCATTCTTTTGGACATTTCGCTTGAAGGATCAGAAGCTCTTCTAAAAGAGTATGGTGAGTTAGAAACTCTCACGAAAGAATATTTAAGTGAGTATGGAAATAAGATTATATCTGAGAACGCTGCTGCAACAGTGTGCACCTATTTTCAACGGTTCTAAACGAAAGGAGCCTTATGTGGGCTTCTTTTTCAATACCATGTTGAGAAAACAAATTTTTAACATGGTGATCGAAATTATTTTTAGGCTACCAATGGGGCTTGCATAAAATGACATGTTTTTAAATTTTAATTAGGGTATAGGAAATGAATAGATAAAAAGATAGCGCTTACAAAAATAGCGATAATCTCATTTTATATCTCTTTGCAGTTCAGTTGAGAAGGTGTATACTATGTGAGGAAAGGCGAAGAAACGCCAGGAGTGAAGATACTGGGAGGTTTACATTAAATGTCATCCGAAAAAGATTCACATCAAAACAAAAATGAGAAAAATAATGTGCTAACGTCAACTCAAACTGTCATACATAACGCTCTAGAGAAATTAGGATATCCAAACGAAGTATATGAATTATTAAAAGAACCATTACGTTTATTAACGGTCAAGATACCAGTTAGAATGGACGATGGAAACGTAAAAGTGTTTACAGGATATCGTGCACAACATAATGACGCTGTTGGTCCGACTAAAGGTGGTATTCGTTTTCATCCAAGTGTGTCAGAAACGGAAGTTAAAGCATTATCAATATGGATGAGTTTAAAATGTGGAATTGTTGATTTACCTTATGGTGGTGGGAAAGGGGGGATTGTTTGTGACCCCCGTGATATGTCATTTCGCGAACTTGAACGCTTAAGTCGGGGATATGTTCGTTCTATTAGCCAGATTGTAGGACCTACAAAAGATATTCCTGCACCTGATGTTTTCACTAACTCACAAATAATGGCGTGGATGATGGATGAGTATAGCCGAATTGATGAATTTAACTCACCTGGATTTATTACAGGCAAACCACTTGTCTTAGGAGGCTCTCATGGTCGGGAATCCGCTACGGCAAAAGGAGTTACTATCTGTATTCGCGAAGCCGCAAAGCGAAAAGGCTTTAAAATTGAAGGGGCAAGAGTCGTTGTCCAGGGCTTTGGAAATGCAGGAAGTTTTCTTGCCAAATTTATGCATGATGCCGGTGCAAAAGTGATTGGAATTTCAGATGCTTATGGTGGACTTTACGATGAAAATGGATTAGATATTGATTATCTCTTAGATCGTCGTGATAGCTTTGGAACGGTTACAAAACTCTTTGATAATACGATTTCGAACAAGGAGTTATTAGAATTAGATTGTGACATTTTGGTACCAGCTGCTATTGAAAATCAAATCACTGATGAAAATGCTCATAATATTCGAGCAAGCATCGTAGTCGAAGCGGCAAATGGTCCCACAACATTAGAAGGTACAAAAATCCTTTCAGAACGTGGAATCCTGCTCGTCCCAGACGTCCTAGCTTCTGCTGGAGGAGTAACAGTTTCCTACTTTGAGTGGGTGCAAAATAATCAAGGCTATTATTGGACGGAAGAAGAAGTTGAAGAAAAGTTAGAAAAAGTCATCTGTAAAGGTTTTGAGAATGTCTACACCACTTCTAAAAACCGTCGAGTAGACATGAGACTAGCAGCCTACATGGTCGGAGTAAGAAAGATGGCTGAAGCCTCAAGATTCAGAGGCTGGATCTAACAAAAAGCGGAAGTGGCTGTTCAGGGACGGCAGGCATCTGCCAGAACACGAAGTGAATCAGCGGGCAGGCAAATGCCCGAGTCCCAAGCCACTGAAGCTGGACAAACAAGAGAGGAAGCAGCTCGAAATGAAGATGTATTTTCCTCTTTTCTGGTCAACTATTTTCAATAAGGCTGGTTTCGTATATATTGTGGCTATCTCATCTGATTTTTGATTAAAGCATACACGCTTCAGTTGATTTCCATCGAAATTAGACGAATTGATGCCTGGAACAAACTTGTATCATTGATGATAATCTGGTAGGGTAGACAATAAACTTTGCGGTAACAGCCTTTAATAAAAATGAAATCTGAAAGCCAAGATCAGGTTAATGAGGTCTTGGCTTTTTTATGTATTTAATTCTACATAGTCATTTAGCTGGATATTACACTCATGATTAGGTGTTATTTTGTAAAAAAACTGGTTTCAAACAGGAACTATTCGATTAGATTAATCTAAACAAACGTATTTAACAAAGGTTGTGTCCTATACTTTGTAGCTATAGATTCAATATTTTCGGTAAACATATACTTTTGTAGATATTCAAATAAATATCAAAGGATGCACCGAAACCAATAGACATCGGAATCTAAAGACTGGTTATAAAGCAATAAGTTTCGCCAAAACACCAATAACTAAAAATAGAATGAGGCTTGAAAAAAAGATGTGGCAATTTTTTAGGTGAATAGAGGTCATAATTGAAACTTGAAGAGAAATCTCCTATCATTATATTGGAGGAAGTAATTGAACTAAGCAAGGTGAGCAATTGTTTATAAATATCAAGGAGTGAAGATAGGTATGACTAACCAAGACTGTATCATCATCGGAGGCGGTCCTTGTGGAATGGCAGCGGCCATTTCATTGCAAGAAGCGGGACTAAACCCATTAATTATCGAAAAAGGGAACATTGTAAATGCAATTTATCACTATCCAACTCATCAAACATTTTTTAGCTCCAGTGAAAAGTTATCGATTGGAGAAGTGCCATTTATTATTGAAGAAAGAAAGCCAAAGCGCAATCAAGCACTAGCGTACTACCGGGAAGTCGCTAAGATAAAACAGCTCTCGATTCATCGATTTGAAGAAGTGACAAGTGTTCAAAAAATGAGAGACGTCTTTCAAGTGAAAACCTCTAAAGACACTTATACTACCCCCTACGTCGTAATCGCAACGGGCTATTATGACTCGCCTAACTTTTTGGAAATTTCTGGTGAAAAGATGGATAAGGTTTTTCATTATTTTCATGAAGGGCATCCTTATTTTGACACAGATGTCGTTGTAGTTGGTGGGAAAAATTCTGCAGTTGATGCAGCACTAGAGCTTCACAAAGCCGGTGCAAGAGTAACGATGCTCTATCGAGGTGAAGAATATAGCAAAAGCATAAAACCGTGGATTTTGCCTGAGTTTGAAGCACTTGTTCGTAGCGGTGAAGTGAAAATGGAATTTAATGCTGAGATTAAAGAAATAAAACAAGATGAAGTTTTATATGCTGTGAAGAATGAAAACTATACGATAAAAAATGACTTTGTGTTCGCAATGACCGGCTATCATCCTGATCATCATTTTTTGAGAAAAATGGGTGTAGAGATTAACTCTGAAACTGGCAGGCCGACTTTTGATGCGGACACAATGGAAACCAATGTAACTGGAATTTTTATTGCAGGTGTTATTGCAGCGGGTAATAATGCAAATGAAATTTTCATTGAGAATGGCCGCTTTCACGGCGGACAAATTGCTGATTACCTGAAAGGGAAGTTGAAATAAGACAATAAACATTTCTTTGATTTGTCGTGAAAAAGATGTGCAGTCAGTTAGGCTGCACATCTTTTTAGAAATAATAAGGCTGTTTTCGCAAAGTTTATTGCTAGTCGGACCAGTTAATAAACTGTGAAATAGCTTTGTTTCGGGCATCTTTTGGTCTATTTTCGATGGAAATCAACAGTGAAATGGTGGATTAATTTAAAGTTAGATGAAATAACCACAATGTATACGAAAAGAGTACAAAGACATAAAATGTTTGGATTTTTCTTTTATTCGAAAAGCTACATTCTCTGCAAAAATAACCTTTGATTTACTCTAGAAAATGATTTTCTTAGGTCATTTTTGAAAAATAGCGTTGATGGATGAGATGTCTTTAGTTTGAGATAAGCTAATTAATAATTTGATCCTAGCTTTTTGACCGTTTAAACCATTTGAAAAAATAACGCCCATCTCTTTCAATTGCTTTCCGCCACCACTATAGCCATATACATCTTGAACGATACCATTAAAACAACGAGAAACCAGAACAACTGGAATACCAGCTGAAATTAAGTAACTAATACCATCTAAACAAGTAGGAGGCAAATTTCCTTGTCCAAGTGCCTCTACAATAACTCCTTCATAGCCATAATCCTTCATGGCTTTAATGATGTCCGATTCCAGGCCCGCATAGGCTTTCAATAATCCTACTTTATGTTGAACCAAAACCTTTTCGTACTTTTCTTTCACTACCGGATGATGGTGAAAAAGAATGCTTTGCTTTGTTACTATTCCAATTGGTCCATATTGTGGACTCTGAAATGTTGCCAAGTTGCTGGTATGGGTTTTCGTCACATTCTTTGCTGTGTGAATTTCGTCATTTAGAACGACTAACACCCCTTTATCTTGTGCGTCATCACTAATTGCTACCCGCAGCGAAGAAATAAGGTTGTAGAGACCGTCTGATCCTATTTCATTACTAGACCTCATTGCTCCAGTTACTACGATTGGGAGGGAGAGGCTCACGGTGAGGTCAAGAAAATATGCAGTCTCTTCTAATGTATCGGTACCATGGGTTATAACAACCCCTTCAATTTTGTCTTCTTTATAGCTTTTTTCAATGATTTCCTTTAGAAGTATCATCTCATTTGGGGTCATATGAGGAGATGGAACGTGAAGAGGTTCTCTTTCTATTAAGTTTGCGATCCTTGTTAATGTTTGAAGTTGAGATGTTAAGGGATTTCTTTCTCCAGGTCTTACAGCTCCAGAAGTTTCATCCTCCATCATCGAAATGGTTCCACCAGTATGTAAAATGAGTATCTTTTTCTTCATGCTCTTCCTCCTAAAATCTTCAATTTTTCGGATAGTTATTTTCATTCAATCATATACATGATACGATGAATGAAACAAGAAGAAAAGGGGACAAACGAATGCTGGTGATTTTATCAGCTGGAATTGCGCCTGGCTTAGCCTTTTTAAGCTACTTGTACTTGAAAGATCAGTATGAGCAAGAGCCGTTTCGGTATGTGTTAAAAACATTTGTTTATGGTATGTTAATTACTTTTCCTATTCTCTTTATACAATCTGTGTTTGAAATCGAAGGAATTACTTTTCCGTTATGGGGTCAAGCCTTTTTAACAGCGGGTTTATTAGAAGAGTTTTTCAAATGGTTTGTTTTGTTTTTTATTGTAATTCAGTCTATAAATTTTGATGATCCATATGACGGGATTGTTTTTGGGGCGAGTGTTTCGTTAGGGTTTGCGACCGCCGAAAATATTCTATATTTATTGGCTCACGGTGTGAGTTTTGCGTTTGGTAGGGCCCTTCTACCAGTATCAAGTCACGCACTCTTTGGTGTGATTATGGGATATTACCTTGGGAAGAGTAAATTTTCTCTGTCGCAAAATGTTAAGTGGGTGTTGTTTTCTCTCGTGATCCCAATTATTTTACATGGAACCTATGATTATATTTTGATAAGGAACGTTCCGTATTGGCCATATTTCATGATCCCATTTATGATGTTTTTATGGTGGTTAGGACTCAAAAAAGTCAAAACGGTTCATCTGTTAGCCAAGGGACAGGAGCCATATTTAATTAAAAAAAGTTCTTCCTTTTGAACTTAGAAGAATTTTGACCTCAATTATTATTGAGGTCATCTTTTTTTATACTAATTCCCGAAAGATTTAGTTGGAGCAACCAAATTTTGTATTAGAACAGTGATATAACTATACAATCTCAATTTTTAAAGTGAATTTGGGATCAACCTAGATGATGGGGAAGTATTCTATGAAATAAATTAATGGCGTTTATTTCAACTTCTCTATTTACATTGAATAAAAGTAACAATGATACAAAAACTATCTTCAATTCCATTACAAGAATTTGGAGGTAAAGAGATGAAAAAGAAGCGCATAAAAATATTTACGTTTTGGATCATGTTGATAATAGGGATAGGAACTTTATCTTGGACACCTCAACAGTTGCCGGTTCGCGCTTTTTCTAACCAAGTTGTTCAGCAAGGTGCAACAGGTCAAGATGTCATTGAACTACAAGCACGATTGCAATTTTTAGGGTTTTATAATGGCAAGATTGACGGTGTGTTTGGTTGGGGTACATATTGGGCAGTTAGGAATTTTCAATATGAGTTTGGTTTGCCAATTGATGGTCTTGTTGGTGAAGGTACGAAAGCAAAGTTGGAAAAATCGTCTCAATACGACGAACAATATGTGCAAGAACAGGTTCAATCTGGCAATAAATTTACCTACTATGGTGGAGTAGATAAGGAAAAGCAAACAGAAAAAAAAGAAAAACAGCCAGCGAAGGAAGAGCAAGCGAGATCTGAAAGTCCGGTTGGAAGTACAGCTGTGAACACACCAAGTGGGTATTCACAAAATGATATTGAATTAATGGCGAATGCTGTCTATGGTGAGTCTCGCGGAGAGTCCTATGAAGGACAAGTTGCGGTAGCAGCTGTAATTTTAAACCGGGTAGAAAGTCAATCATTCCCTAATACCGTTGCAGGGGTTATTTTTGAGCCAGGAGCGTTCACAGCTGTCGCCGATGGACAAATTTGGTTAACTCCTAATGATAAAGCTAAAAAAGCGGTAGTAGACGCATTAAATGGGTGGGATCCGTCAGAAAATGCCATCTATTATTTTAACCCAGTAACCGCAACTAGCAAATGGATATGGTCTAGACCTCAAATTAAGCAAATCGGAAAACATATATTTTGTAACTAGAAGGGGATGACGAAATGCTTAGAGTAATTCTGATAACCGGATTAACACTTGGAGTACTTGGGACAGCATATTGGGGTTATCAAGAACATCAAGAAAAAAACGCTATCTTAATTAATGCAGAAAATAGTTATCAACGTGCATTTCATGATTTGACATTTGAAATTGATTTGCTCAATGACAAAATTGGTACAACATTAGCAATGAATTCGCAAAAATCTTTATCTCCTGCACTTGCAGATGTATGGAGGATCACCTCACAAGCTCATAGCGATGTGGGACAGTTACCTCTTACCTTACTCCCATTTAATAAAACAGAAGAATTCTTGGCGAAAATAGGGGACTTTAGTTACCGAACAGCGGTGAGAAATTTAGACAAGAATCCGCTGAGTGAAGAAGAATACGAGAGGCTAGAGCAATTGTATGAACAAAGCGGTGAAATCCAAAAAGAATTACGTAAAGTACAACATTTGGTTATTAAAAATAATCTACGTTGGATGGATGTGGAGCTTGCCTTAGCAACGAATAAAGAAACAGTAGATAATACGATTATTGATGGTTTTAAAACGGTAGAAAAAACGGTTAAAGGATATGATGAATCAGATGTAGGAGGCACGTCATTCATCAATGTGCAAAAAAGAAATGAAAACTTAAAAAATTTAGATGGCGAAGAAATTACGAAAGAGGAAGCCATTCAAATTGCGAAAAATTACACAAAATTTTCCGACATAAAAAAACAAAAGGTGACGGAAAATGGGGAGGGCTCAGACTACGGATTTTATAGTGTCTCTTTACTTTCAAAAGGGAATATTGAAGCAAGTATGGATATTACGAAAACGGGTGGTTATCCTCTATGGTACATTAACAATCGTGATGTTAAGGAAAGTAGCATTAGCCTGAATGAAGCAGCTACAAAAGGTGCTGAGTTTTTAAAAGAATACAAATTTAAGGATCTAGATTTATTTGAAAGTGCTCAATATGATAGCGTAGGGGTTTTTTCGTTTGTGACATCAATCAATAATGTAAGAATCTATCCCGATACCATAAAAATGAAAGTTGCACTTGACACAGGAGAAGTGATTGGATTTTCAGCTAGTGACTATATTCAAAACAATAAATCTAGAGAAATACCAGAGCCAATTTTAACGAAGGAAGAAGCAATGGAGTATATCAATCCGAATGTGAAGATCTTGCAAGATGGAATGGCTGTCATAGTAAATGAATTAAATGAAGAGGTGCTTTGTTATGAGTTCATGGGCACGTTAAAGAATGACACTTATCGAATCTTTATAAATAGTCAAACGGGTTTAGAGGAAAAAGTAGAAAAACTTCAAAATGCTGAACCAATTTATGAAGACTTTGTTTAGAAAAACCAACCGATAGTGAAAGAAACAACTGTCATAGGAATGTAGCTAAGTTTCGAAAAACATGCCATAATAAACAAAAAGGATTGCAAAATAGGGTGTGTGAAAGTAATGATAAAAATTGGAGCATCGCTAACATTAGAACCTGTGCATTCTGATAAACAAGAAACCTATAGATGCAAGATAGTAGAGCTAGATGATGCGAAAATATGGATTGATTACCCAATCCATAGAGAAACAGGTAAAACCCTCTTTCTAATTGACGGGACGCAATTAAAGGCGAAATTCGTTGTCGATGAGGTACCTTATATGTTTGATACTGAAGTGTTAGGTAGAGTGAAAAAAAACATACCAATGATTACGCTTCACTATCCTGGCAAAGAAGAGCTTTTGAAAATTCAACGAAGACAATTTGTTCGAGTTGAGGCAACGATTGATGTAGCGGTTGAAGGTAATGAATTTCTTCAATTCTCAACCGTTACTGATGATATTAGTGCGGGTGGCTGTGCCATCAATCTTCCTAAGGGTATTGAATTAGTTGAAAATAGCGACCTAAAACTACTGTTAGTCTTACCGATGCAAACTGGAGACTATCATTATCTTTCGGTAAATGCAAAGGCTATTCGAGTTCTGCAAAAAGATCAGCAAAGATTAGCTTCTATCCAATTCAAAGAGTTAGAGGAAGCTAGTATGCAGTTCATTATGAGGTATTGTTTTGAACGACAACTTGTTCTTCGAAGAAAAGGGTATATAAACTCCTGATTTTGAATACTCCTCCCTTATTCAACCTATACTAGGTAAAAATACGAATAAGGATGTAGGAAATGAAACACATTGATCGTCTTTTAATAAAAATCATTATCTTTCAATTTATTGTTTTAATTTGTGTCCAGGTGCTTGTCCGCGAATGGTCACCGATGACGATGCTTCAAAAAGTGACTTATTATGAAGGTGTAAACACGATGGAGCACGGAGACATTATTGAAACTATTAATGGAGTAAAAGGCAGGTGAAACCTGTCTTTTTTTCTAATGGGAGAAGAAAAAATACCTTTTTAGCTTGTTTTTCTGTCTAGCTCCAGGTGCCACCGGCTCGAGGTCATTTGACAAGGACAGACATGAGGCAAAGAGCGCCCCAGGTCTGTCCTTGTCAAATGCATGTCGCCGGTAACCGGGCACCTTCCGCATTTCAATGTGTCTAGCTCCAGGTGCCACCGGCTCGAGGTCATTAGCCAAGCCCAGACATGAGGCAAAGAGCGCCCCAGGTCTGTCCTTGTCAAATGCATGTCGCCGGTAACCGGGCACCTTCCGCATTTCAATGTGTCTAGCTCCAGGTGCCACCGGCTCGAGGTCATTAGCCAAGCCCAGACATGAGGCAAAGAGTGCCCCAGGTCTGTCCTTGTCAAATGCATGTCGCCTGTAACCGGGCACCTTCCGCATTTCAATGTGTCTAGCTCCAGGTGCCACCGGCTCGAGGTCATTAGCCAAGCCCAGACATGAGGCAAAGAGCGCCCCAGGTCTGTCCTTGTCAAATGCATGTCGCCGGTAACCAGGCACCTTCCACATTTCAATGTGTCTAGCTCCAGGTGCCACCGGTTCGAGGTCATTAGCCAAGCCTAGACATGAGGCAAAGAGCGCCCCAAGTCTGTCCTTGTCAAATGCATGTCGCCGGTAACCAGGCACCTTCCACATTTCAATGTGTCTAGCTCCAGGTGCCACCGGTTCGAGGTCATTAGCCAAGCCTAGACATGAGGCAAAGAGCGCCCCAGGTCTGTCCTTGTCAAATGCATGTCGCCGGTAACCAGGCACCTTCCGCATTTCAATTGTTGAATGTTCCTTACAGTAACAACGGAATTATGATAGAATAATACGAGTTTTAGTAGAATTTAATATGAAAGTTGAAGGTGGATATTTATGACACATAATTATCGGATTGCGATAGATGGTCCTGCAGCAGCGGGGAAAAGTACAGTTGCAAAAATTCTAGCGGAAAAATTATCATATATATATATAGATACGGGGGCAATGTACCGTGCGCTCACGTATAAAGCACTACAAGCAAAAGCTGACTTACAAAATGAAAAAATGATTGCTGACATTTTGCATGCGACTGAGATTAATCTTGAACCTGGTAAAAAGAATCAGTTAGTACTTTTGGACGGGGAAAACATTACGGAAGACATCCGTTCACATGAGGTAACTAATTCTGTTTCTCATGTAGCAAAACACGGTCTCGTTCGAGAAGAAATGGTGAAAAGACAGCAACAGTTAGCAGAAAAAGGAAAGGTCGTCATGGACGGTAGAGACATAGGTACACATGTCATTCCTGATGCGGAAATCAAAGTCTTTTTATTAGCTAGTGTAGAAGAAAGAGCGAAAAGACGTCATGAAGAAAATATTTCTAAAGGATTTTCGTCAAATATAGAGAATTTAAAAGAAGAGATCTCAAAACGTGATAAATTAGATTCTGAAAGAAAAGTTGCTCCTTTACGAAAAGCAGCCGATGCGACGGAAATTGATACAACTTCTTTAAACATACAAGGCGTTGTAGATAGAATCATGACATTGGTATTGGAAAGGAACGAGAATAAATGAATTTTTACACGTTTGTGAGAGGTCTTGTCAAAGGCGTCCTTACCCCCTTTTATCGTATTCATGTTGTTGGTACTGAGCACTTTCCAAAAGACGGTGGTGTATTACTATGTACAAATCATATTAATGCACTAGATCCCCCTGTTGTTGGAATTACAGCACCTAGACCGGTATCATTTATGGCGAAAGAAGAATTGTTTTCCATGCCGGTATTAGGAAGAATTGTGACAAATTTAAACGCCTTCCCTGTTAAACGGGGAATGAGCGATAGGGAAGCTTTGCGTACAGGTTTAAAAGCCTTAAAAGAAGGTAAAGTATTAGGTCTATTTCCTGAAGGAACTCGTAGTCAAAACGGAGAGTTAGGCAAAGGATTAGCTGGCGCAGGCTTTTTTGCTGCCCGTACGAGAGCACACATAGTTCCTTGTGCAATCATCGGACCATATAAGCCATTTCGAAAGCTAAAAGTTGTCTATGGTCTACCCATTGAGATGGATACTTTAAGAGAAAATAAAGCGAGTGCAGAAGAAGTAACAGAAGTCATCATGCAAAAAATAGCTGACTTAATTAGACAGAATTCGTAAAAGTTTCTTGCTTGACAAATACTCGTATTTATTAGAAGTTTATAGAAAGAGAACTTTCTAGGAGATCTGTGTGGAGTAAAGCACATGTTTACCCTAAGAGCAGTCATGGATTAAGGAGGAGTACATATGTCAGAAGACATGAATCAAGTAGAAGTGAAAAAACTAGAAGTTGGCGAGAAAGTAAAAGGTACCGTGACAAAAGTAGAAGAAAAGCAAGTGCTTGTAGACATTGAAGGAAGCAAAGTAGATGGCATTATTCCAATTAGTGAGCTATCTAGTCTTCATATTGAAAAAGCATCTGATGCCGTTCAAGAGGGTGACGTGCTAGAACTAATCGTAACGAAAGTAGAAGAAGAACTTCTTGTCTTATCCAAACGTAAAGTAGACGCAGAAAAAGCATGGGAAGAAATGCACAATCGTTTCACTGCTGGAGAAGTATTTGAAGCAGAAGTGAAAGACGTAGTTAAAGGTGGCCTAGTCGTTGATTTAGGCGTCCGAGGCTTCGTCCCAGCATCCCTTGTTGAGGATTTTTACGTAGAAGATTTCACTGACTATAAAGGAAAATCCTTAACATTTAAAATCGTTGAAATTGACCAAGAAAAAAATCGATTAATTCTTTCTCACCGTGCCGTTGTGGAAGTGGAAAAGGAACAAAGAAAAAAACAAGTGCTGGATTCTTTACAAGCAAACCAAGAGATTGAAGGGACCGTTCAGAGAATTACTGATTTCGGCGCATTTGTAGACATAGGTGGTGTAGATGGTTTAGTTCATATCTCGCAGCTATCTCACGGACATGTTGAGAAACCTTCAGATGTTGTTGAAGAAGGCCAAAAAGTTAACGTCAAGGTTCTTTCTGTGGACCGTGATAATGAGCGTATCTCGCTATCAATAAAAGAAACACTTCCTGGACCGTGGAGCAACATCTCTGAAAAAGCACCTCGTGGTGAAGTGTTACAAGGTGTTGTCAAGCGACTTGTATCATATGGAGCTTTTGTAGAAGTGTTCTCAGGTGTTGAGGGACTTGTTCATATTTCTCAAATTTCTCACAAACACATTGGTACTCCTCACGAAGTGCTTCAAGAGGGCCAAACGGTTAAAGTGAAAGTATTAGACGTGAATGAAAATGATCAACGTTTATCTCTTAGTATTAAAGAATTGGAAGAAAGAACACCACAATATGAAGAAAAATATGAAATGCCTGAAGAAAATACCGGTTTCCAACTAGGTGAAATGATTGGCGATAAATTAAAAGACTTAAAATAATGGTGATGTAGGTGTCAAGAGCAGAAAGAAAAAGAGATCATATCCAACATGCTTTATCAACAGATCATCAAGGTCAGACGGCCTTTGATGACATTGTTTTTGTGCATCATAGCTTACCGAATACTTCTGTAGAAGATGTACGTCTTCAGACGAAAATTGGCGAACTTACTTTAAGTTCGCCAATTTTCATCAATGCGATGACTGGTGGCGGTGGTGAAAATACGCAAAAAATCAATCAAGAGTTAGCGATTGCTGCAAGAGAAACAGGGATTGCGATTGCAGTAGGCTCGCAAATGGCTGCAATTAAGGATCCATCTGAACGAAAGACGTTTGAAATCGTCAGAAAAACGAATCCGAATGGCGTTGTATTAGCCAATATTGGTAGTGAGGCAAGTGTATCTCAAGCGTTAGAAGTCGTCGAAATGATCGATGCAGATGCATTACAGATTCATCTAAACGTCATTCAAGAATTAGCAATGCCTGAAGGAGACCGCTCCTTTCAAGGTGCTCTCGAACGCATTAGTGCTATTTCAACCGCTTTACCGATTCCGGTGATTGTGAAAGAAACAGGCTTCGGCATGAGCGCAGAAGCAGTTTCTTTACTAGATCAGACTGAGGTGACCGCCGTTGATGTAGGAGGATTTGGAGGAACCAATTTCAGCAAAATTGAAAATGCTAGACGAAAGCGGCTAGTTACTTATTTTGATGATTGGGGTATTCCGACGCCTATTTCGATTATTGAGGCTCGCTCATCCTTCACTAGAGATGTGATAGCGTCAGGTGGGATTCAAACAGCACTTGATGTAATCAAATCTGTTGCTTTAGGTGCAAAAGCGACAGGAATGGCGGGGACTCTTTTAAAGGTATTGGTGGAGCAGTCTTTAGAGAATCTTTTAGAAGAAATACAGGGAATTCATGAAGATTTAGCGTATCTAATGTGTGCTCTTGGAGTGACTAAAATAGAAGAATTGCTGAACGTCCCTATGGTTATTTCTGGGGAAAGTTATCACTGGTTAAAGGTTCGCGGATATAAACCAGAAACTTTTGCGAGAAGGAACTAATTTCGAATATTGTTCATCAAAGATGTTTTCCTAAGGCTGTTTTCGCAAAGTTTGTTGCTTTTCGTATCAGTTTATCATTTATGATATAACTTTGTTTTGGGCATCATTTCGTCTGTTTTTGATGGGTATCAACAGCAAAATAGAGGTTTCCATCTAAAACTAGACTAAAGAGCCTTCATAAAAAAGGGGAAGAACCATCTAGGTTCTTCTCTTTTTTTGTAAAATAAGAATATTAAAAATTTTCAAATGGTTTTGTTGGCTAGTTCTAAGAACCAGAGGCTCGGAGATGGAAGTCAAGCTCTGATATGAGAAAAAATCATATCAGGACGAGCCCTTTTCTTGTGTATTTTACCGATTGAAAGAAACTTGCGATTTTCGTGAAAGGTAGAAGGTATATAAATTAGGTCTACCACGGCTTTTGGGTTGTGTTTTATCTATGATAGCGACAAATCATTTGAAACGAACCTCCTTTACGTTGAGCATCAAGGTCAATGTGAGTCGTTCTAGCAGAAACACGTGGGTAAAAATCCGGCCAACCATCCTGTTCGTGATGAAAAATTAAAGATTATTGTTGCTCAGGATAATGACCACCACTTCTTCATGCCCTCTCATGAAAAATCCATCAAATCATATAAAAATAGTCGAGGACAGATAAAAACAGATGAAAATGCGTTCGTTTCCATATCTAGGTTAGATTTATACATATTATATTAGGATTCATGACCAGGAGTACAAACTAACGGATTTAGACAAAAAAGGACCGGGCATGGTTTTTGCCCGGTTTTTCTTAATAGCTAGTGCCTGTTATTCTTTTTGACTTTCACGAGCCTTTTGGGCAGAATCAAGTTGCGTTGCTCCACCAAAGTGAAGTGCTTGATCTCGATCTGATTCAACTCTACCGCTCTTCTTCAGTTTTTTCTCTTGTCGATCTTTTCCCATATTTACACCTCCCTTCTTAAATTCTCATAATCTAAATCAGTTTATACATGAATGAAATACTATTTCTTTTCCCATAATGGTATAGGAGGAGGTGGAAGATGGAAGGATATTGGTTTTTGTGGTCAGCTTGGTTTATCTGGATTTATGCCACATTTTTATTGAACAGACAACATCCTTATCGGTTTGTGATTGCGTTGGTCACGTTAATACAGGTCGTGGTGTACCCCTTTCAATTTCAAATAGGAGAAATGATGATTCAAGGTCCTTTTTTTGTTTTAGGAATCTTTCTGTTTATCTGGTTAGCACGCTATGAAATCTATCAAAAAATATATTTTCTTCTAACGGTTTGGATTACAGGTATGTTTTACGCCTCTTTCCTATTCATTGAAGTATATGATCCAATCTGGATTGTGCTGGATCGTCGACTGCTGTTTCCGTTGCTATTGACAATCAGTTTGCTTCTCCTGTTTAAGAAAGAAGAAAGTAGATGGGCGGTAGCGTTAATGGGGGGAGGGATGCTCGGAGAGATGCTTGTTTTCACGACATTCCGTTCTGTGGGACTACCTTACAAGGTAGGAGGAAGTGCATTTTTAGATGTATTGTTTTTAACTATGCTCTTTACGAGTATATCCTTCCACCTTTCAGCTTCTATGATACGTTTACAGATGAAAATTCCACTGAAAAAGGAGAAACAAATTACTTATGAATGAATATGTATACCCGGTTATGTTCGGAGTGTTTCTAGGTACATTAACGAGAATCTATATGCTAAGAACAGATTATCGTCAATACCCTACCTATCTTCACGGAAAAATTATTCATATCGCATTAGGATTTATCGCTGCAGGGTTAGGGACTGTTGCGGTACCGGCTATTATGGAGGAGGAATTTACCGCTATTACCTTTTTAACACTGGCTGCTTCTCAATTTAGAGATGTCCGGAATATGGAAAGGAACACTCTTGCAGAACTCGACAGCTATGAACTAGTTCCAAGAGGAGCAACCTATATTGAAGGTGTGGCTATTGCGTTTGAAAGTCGGAATTATTTAGTGATATTTACCTCGTTTATCGCAACCTTTTCCTATTTAGCACTAAACGTATATGCTGCTCTTTTTTTCGGCTTAGTGGCTATGTTCATTTCGAAAAAGTTAATGTCAGGTGGGCGATTAAAGGATATTGTCGACATCGAATTCATCCAACCCCGTTTCGACGGAGCAGGATTATATGTTGATAACATTTACATTATGAATATTGGTTTAAAAGACAGGCAAAAGGAAGTTTTGAATTATGGGATGGGGTTTGTGTTAAAGCCGAAGAACTTTAACGCGAGGTCGACGATTGCCAACCTAGGACAGCGTCAAGCGATATTGCACGATATATCTACAGCCCTAGGTGTGTATCGAGATTCCGGAACACCAGCTCTTGTTCCATTGGCAAAACGAGATTTAGATGATGGGAGAGTAGGGGTTTTTGTTCTTCCGCAAGAGAAAGATATTGAGAAAGCAATTGAAATTCTGAAGCAAGTGCCAACTTTGGAGAATGCGATTCGTATGCCAACGGAGTCAAAGGCAAATAAGAAAGGAAGAAAGCTAAAGTGAATTTAGAAAAATATATTTTAGCCGCGATTACGACAAATCCCAAAAAGGTTCCTAGTGGAGCGGCTGTTTTTCACTGTGAATCCAAGTCAGAACTTGAAACAGTTGCTGCGAATCTAGAAGCGATATTAGATGGAATAGCTCATGAATTGACCGAAGAATTATATGTAATTGTGAAGCACTAGCGGAAGAATATTGCTAGAATACTCTTTAACTGTTAAAATAATATAGTTGACCCTTCCAGTGAGAAGGGTTTTATTTTCATGTGAACATATTCATTAACATTTTATAGCTGAAAAATGAAACGTGAAATATTTTGATATAGAGAAGGAAGGGTGAGACGAAATGTCGAAACCAGTTATTGCGATAGTAGGAAGACCTAATGTAGGGAAATCGACTATTTTTAATCGGATTGTAGGAGAACGAATTTCGATAGTTGAAGATGTAGCAGGTGTAACGCGGGATAGGATTTATAGTAGTGGAGAATGGCTAACGCATGATTTTAATATTATCGATACTGGTGGAATTGATATTGGGGATGCCCCGTTTTTAGATCAAATTCGCCAACAAGCTGAGATTGCTATTGAAGAAGCAGACGTGATTATCTTAATGACAAATGGTCGTGAAGGTGTAACTGCTGCAGATGAAGAAGTATCGAAAATATTATATCGGTCTAACAAGCCGGTTGTGCTTGCTGTAAACAAAGTAGATAATCCTGATATGAGAGAAACCATTTATGACTTTTATTCGTTAGGATTTGGGGAACCTTTCCCAATTTCAGGATCACATGGGATTGGCTTGGGAGATATGCTCGATGCCGTTGTAGGGCATTTTCCATCAGAAAAAGAAGAAGAATATGGAGATGAAGTAATCAAATTTTCCCTTATTGGCCGTCCCAACGTAGGAAAGTCGTCGCTTGTAAATGCGATTCTTGGGGAAGAGCGGGTAATTGTAAGTGACATTGAAGGAACGACTCGTGACGCTGTCGATTCATCCTACTCAATCAATGATCAAGAGTATGTGATTATTGATACTGCTGGAATGAGAAAACGAGGAAAGGTATATGAGTCGACTGAAAAATATAGTGTTTTGCGTGCCCTTCGTGCAATTGATCGTTCTGATGTAGTCTTAGTGGTGTTAAACGGTGAAGAAGGGATTCGTGAGCAAGATAAAAAAATTGCCGGCTATGCTCATGATGCAGGACGTGCGATTGTGATCGTCGTTAATAAATGGGACGCAATTGAAAAAGACGAGAAAACGATGAAGAAGTTTGAAGAACAAATACGAGAACACTTCCTATTCTTAAGCTATGCTCCGATCGTTTTCTTATCAGCTAAAACGAAAAAACGCATTCATACTTTAATACCAGTCATCGATATGGCAAGTGAAAATCATGCGCTAAGAATTCAGTCTAGTGTATTAAATGATGTGATAATGGATGCTGTTGCGATGAATCCTACGCCAACGGATAACGGAAAGCGTTTGAAGATTTATTATGCGACACAAGTAGCTATTAAACCACCAACGTTTGTGGTGTTTGTTAATGAACCAGAATTATTGCATTTTTCTTATAAACGCTTTCTTGAAAACCGCATACGTGATACGTTTAATTTTGAAGGAACACCCATCAAAATTATTCCAAGAGCACGTAAATAATTTTAAGTAGGTGAGAGCATGAATGGCAATAAGGAAAAGATAGCTGTATTAGGGGCAGGAAGTTGGGGGTCAGCATTAGCTATTGTTTTAGCTGATAATGGTCACGATGTTCGACTTTGGGGTACTAACTCTGAGCAAATTCAAGATATTAATTCAAATAATCGTAATAGTAAGTATCTCCCCAATATTGAATTACCTGAAGGAATTGTAGGGTATACCTCTTTAGCGGAAGCGATAATCAACGTAAGAACTGTGATTGTGGCTGTTCCAACTAAGGCAATACGAGAAGTGGTTTCGAAACTTCAAAATGTGCAACAAGAGCCATTAACCCTAGTTCATGTAAGTAAAGGGATTGAACCGGATACGCATTTACGGATAACGGAAATGATTGAGGAAGAAATGACGGGTGAGAATTTAGACCAGGTTGTGGTTTTATCGGGGCCTAGTCATGCAGAGGAAGTAAGTCTGCGTCATCCAACAACCGTTACCGTATCTTGCAAAAGCCTTGAAGCAGCTGAGCGAATTCAAGATCTTTTTATGAATCACTATTTTCGTGTTTACACCAACCCTGATGTTATTGGTGTAGAAATTGGTGGTGCCTTAAAAAATATTATTGCACTAGCAGCAGGCGTAACAGACGGACTAGGCTACGGTGATAACGCAAAAGCCGCTTTGATTACGAGAGGATTATCAGAGATTGCTCGATTAGGAACAAAGATGGGAGCAAACCCACTGACGTTCTCAGGTCTTACTGGGATTGGTGATTTAATCGTCACTTGCACAAGCGTCCATTCTCGGAATTGGCGTGCAGGTAATATGCTAGGAAAAGGAAAAAAACTTGATGAAGTCCTAGATAGTATGGGTATGGTGGTAGAAGGCGTTCGAACCACTAAAGCCGCCTACCAGCTAGCTCATAAGTTTGAAGTCGACATGCCTATCACAGAAGCGTTGTACGATGTCCTTTTCAATAAAATAGATCCAAAACAAGGACTAGACAATTTAATGGGTAGAGTAAAAAAACATGAAATGGAAGATCTCTATAAACAAGTAGGTCAAACGAGAAGTGATAGCTAAATTCGCAAAAAGATTTGTTATAATCTTTGGTGCTTTAGTGAAACAAACAATGATTCTCCATAATGCAAAAAAATGTTGCCAATAGCCAGGTTTATGCATAATATGCATTGTAGTGAAGTTATAATGACGGATGGGTAAGGTCGTTATTTTGTAAAACTGAAGTGAAGCGCCCCCTTCACTTCAGTTTTTTTGTAAGGTACTTTTCTTAAATATTGTTGCTCCTGAAAAAAGAGCAGTAAGGTTTTTGGGATTATTTCATATTTTCACCATTGGAATGAAAAATTTTATTCATTAGAAAGAGGGCGCAAAGTTATACAAAGTAAGGGTTCTTTTCCTGTTCGAAAAGCAACATTCTTTGAGAAAACAGTCTGTTGTAAAGAATGTGTACATAGAAAAAAAGTTTCATTTAGAACCCCAAGTGCTTTGCGCTTTTCTAATTGAACTTTGCAAATTAGTCTTGATATAATACTAATTGATATAAGAAAGGGGTACATACACATGACATCAATGACAAAAATGTGGATTTCATTTGCCTCAATGGGCTTTATGTTCTTTTCCATTTTGATCATTTATTTTAGTCGATATAAAATATCATCAAAATTCCTTAAATTTTTCACTGCCCTTATTGCTTACTTTTTAATGATTACTGGTGGGCTGATGATGATTTTTATTGTATTTAGTGGTCCAACAGGTTAAAAAGAATCAAAGGAGAAAATAGATGAAACGTTTTTTGAAAATAATCCCTACCCTTATGGTAGTGGTCGTGTTATCAGGTTGTTTATACCCAGAAGGTGACTTAGCCCAAAATAAAATACCCTATGAAGAACAAATACAGTCTGTACAAGCCGCTGTCAATCAATATCGAGAGGATGAAAATGGATTAATTCCGATTAAAACAAAAGAGAATGAAACGCCTATTTACCGAAAATATCTTATTGATTTTTCGAAAATTGTTCCTAGATATATGGCTTCAACTCCTGGAAATGCCTATGAAAAAGGCGGAGTATTTCAATATGTGTTAATTGATGTTGAGGACGCTCCAAAGGTGAAACTTTTCGATATTAGAATCGCTGAGAAAATTCGGGAAATCTCAATTAGAATTCGCTCGCAAGGATATCCACCGTTCAAAGAGCAAATAGGAGATAATGTTTATACGCTGGATTTCTCTAAGCTTGGATATAAACAAGACCCATTTGTTGTGAGTCCCTATTCTGAGAATAATTTACCGTTTGTTATCACAGGAAACGGAGACATTTTTGTTGATTATCGACAAGATCTTTTTCGAAAACTACAAGATCCATCGGAAGTGTATGAAATAGGGGAAGATCTTCGCCCTCTATTAGTACAGGACTCACATTTTGTCCCTGCCTATTCCCTTCCCTATGTTTTAAATGAAAAAAACGAACCAGACTTTCAAGTAAATTAGTTCTATCCCTTTTCCTGCAAAATATATTGTAGGGGAAGGGATATTTTTTATGCCAATACAAAAACAAATAAGCATAAAAGGTAAAAAAAATCATAATCATAGTCATAAGAAATTGGGACAACATCATAGATATATAGTGTTCAGTAATATACACGGATGAAATGTCCTAGAGGATAACGATGGGAGGGAAACTCTTGGAAAAAGTAGATATTTTTAAAGATATTGCAGAGAGAACTGGTGGGGATATTTACTTAGGCGTTGTAGGAGCAGTTCGAACAGGCAAATCAACATTTATTAAAAAATTCATGGAATTAGTTGTGCTTCCCAATATTGCGAGCGAGTCAGAAAGAGCTCGGGCACAAGATGAGCTTCCTCAAAGCGCAGCAGGAAAAACAATCATGACGACAGAACCAAAATTTGTTCCAAATCAAGCAGCTTCCATACATGTAGAGGACGGACTCGATGTAAATATAAGATTAGTTGACTGTGTAGGATACACGGTACCGGGAGCCAAAGGATATGAAGACGAGAATGGCCCTCGTATGATTAACACTCCTTGGTATGAAGAGCCAATCCCGTTTCATGAAGCGGCGGAAATCGGGACGCGGAAAGTGATTCAGGAACACTCTACGATAGGTGTTGTCGTGACGACTGATGGAACGATTGGAGACATCCCACGCTCAGATTATATTGAGTCTGAAGAACGAGTCATTGAAGAACTTAAAGAAGTAGGAAAGCCTTTTATTATGGTCGTCAACTCCGCTCGTCCTTATCATCCCGAGACAGAGGAATTTAGACTTAAGTTACAAGAAAAATATGATATACCTGTCCTCGCGATGAGTGTGGAGAGTATGAGGGAGACGGATGTATTAGCTGTATTACGCGAAGCTTTGTTCGAATTCCCAGTACTAGAAGTGAACGTAAATCTCCCGAGTTGGGTAATGGTACTAAAAGAAGATCATTGGTTACGAGAGAGTTACCAAGAATCTGTCAAAGAAACAGTCAAAGATATAAAAAGACTGAGGGACGTAGATCGAGTTGTTCACCACTTTAGTGAATTTGAGTTTATCGAAAGTGCTGGATTAGCTGGGATAGAAATGGGGCAAGGGGTAGCTGAAATTGATTTATATGCACCAGACGAGTTATATGACCAAGTATTGAAAGAGATTGTTGGCGTAGAAATTCGTGGAAAAGATCACTTGTTGGAGCTTATGCAGGACTTTGCACATGCGAAAACAGAGTATGATCAAGTATCTGATGCTCTTAAAATGGTCAAACAAACAGGTTATGGTATTGCAGCACCTTCTTTAGCCGATATGAGCTTAGATGAGCCGGAGATCATTCGTCAGGGATCCAAATTCGGGGTTCGGTTAAAGGCCGTGGCTCCCTCCGTTCATATGATCAAAGTGGATGTTGAATCAGAGTTTGCTCCGATTATTGGCACAGAAAAACAAAGCGAGGAATTAGTTCGCTATCTCATGCAGGATTTTGAAGATGATCCGCTTTCCATTTGGAATTCAGATATATTCGGTCGCAGTTTGAGTTCAATCGTCAGAGAAGGCATTCAAGCCAAAATTTCTTTAATGCCAGAGAATGCACGCTATAAACTAAAAGAAACTTTGGAGAGAATTATCAATGAGGGATCAGGTGGATTGATCGCAATCATTTTATAAAAAAGGGCCATTAAGAGAATTTCTCTTAATGGTCTTTTTGATAGGCTCTTTTCGTATAAATTGTGGCTATTTCACCTGATTTTTGACTACATCCTGCATTTCACCGTTGATTTTCATCAATAATAAACGAAATGATGCTCGAAACAAAGCTATATTAAAAATGATAATCTGATAGGAAAGCAACAAACTTTGCGAAAACAGCCTTTTGATTTGATGAATTTAGTGGAGTAAGATAAGTGTCGGCTCCAGACTTCAATTCTCAAGGTCATAAGTCGATAGACAGGAGTTCATGGTGTATGAAAAAATTCACCATGAAGGGGATGAGGGTGGTTGTTTCTCTTAAGGTTAGGGTCGAATAACATAGGGAGAAAATAACCGACGAACGGTTACGTCAGAATATTTATTGCCTAAACCAATATAGAAGAACAGCTGAAGTTGTTCTTCTATATTGGTCAGGGGGAGTGAAAAAATATCAAATATGTATGTGAATATCAAAAATAGTCGAAAAAAGACGGATTTATAAGTAAAGATTCCCAAAAAATCAGGGATTATTCTTGCTATAGCTATTTTAATGTGATAATCTTTTAACAGAATTGTTGTTGAATAACCATTCGACAAAGTTCTGGCGTGATATTTCTACATTTGTATGTATAATATTCGCTCAATTTGTTCACTAATGTAACAAATAAAAGATTTCTATACGACTCTTATTATTTGGGAGGAGGTGAATGGCATGAACAAGACAGATTTAATTAATGCAGTAGCTGAAGCAAGTGAACTTTCTAAGAAAGATGCAACTAAAGCAGTTGATGCCGTGTTTGAATCAATTCAAGGCGCACTAGCAAACGGTGATAAAGTTCAACTTATCGGTTTTGGTAATTTTGAAGTACGTGAGCGTGCAGCACGTAAAGGTCGTAATCCACAAACTGGTGATGAAATTGAAATCGCAGCTAGCAAAGTACCTGCTTTCAAACCAGGTAAAGCCCTTAAAGATGCTGTAAAATAAATTTTTACATATCCTTTTAGGAAAAAAGGCCACATTTTGTGGCCTTTTTTACGTGCTTTGAACAGGATCTTTTCGTATGGTTTGTAGTAAATGAACCAAAACTTTGATTGCTCTATCTATTCAAGCAGTGACTATTTCTCAAATGATACGAAAAAAATCCAGAAACCTGTCTATAATGTGATTAACAGACTAATGTGAAAAGCAATATTCCTGACGAAAACAGCCTTTGAAAGAGAAATGCTTTTTTCATTTTAAATGAAAATTTGGATAGGCAAATAGTAATGAATAATGTTTGAGCTAGTAAGAAGATATAAAATCTTTGTGGCTTATATGCTTCAAAACGGAAGAAGCTGAAACTGAAATAGTGTCCTTTGCAATCTATGATTTCTCATATGAAGATTCTTTACTAACTTTCCCCCATTGAATAATATGTCATTCAATTATTCTGTACGATAAATTTACTTTTCTTATGGAGATCAAATGGGAATGGGTGGCCTATTCTTTTGCTATGTTTTTGGGGTTATGCTAAGATAATCTTTAATCCCGTTCAAGCTGAATTTACATAAAAACTATAAATATTTGGGCTTGTCGGGAGTGGATCGTCAATAGGAATTTGGTTAAAGAACAAAACCATTAATTAAACAAAGATTGCCGGAAGAATGATCTGATCCCAAACAAGAAAACTAGGTCAACTAGATAGAGACACAGGAGGACAAAAGATGGCGGAAGTGAATCGTACACAGATAGAAGAAGCGGTGCGCTTAATTTTAGAAGCAGTGGGTGAAGATCCTAACCGAGAAGGGTTACTTGATACACCCAAACGAGTGGCGAAAATGTATGAGGAAGTATTCCAAGGCTTAAGAATTGATCCGCGTGAATACTTTGACACAATTTTTACAGAAAATCATGAAGAAGTTGTATTAGTCAAAGATATTCCGTTTTATTCAATGTGCGAGCATCATTTGGTGCCATTCCATGGGCATGCCCACGTCGCTTATATTCCACGAAATGGTAAGGTTACAGGACTGAGCAAGCTTGCAAGAGCAGTGGAGGCAGTTGCGAAACGACCACAACTACAGGAACGCATTACGTCTACAGTTGCAGATTCAATCATGGAAAAATTAGATCCACATGGTGTGATGGTAGTCGTAGAAGCTGAGCATATGTGCATGACAATGCGTGGGGTTAATAAACCTGGTGCTAAAACCGTTACAACGGCTGTAAGAGGTAGCTTCAAAGAAGATGCACATGCACGCTCTGAAATCCTCTCTTTTATTAAGAATTAAAGAATGATGAGGTGGTTTTCATGAAAAACCAGACTGGTGATTATATAGTAATTAAAGCAGAAGAAGATGGGGTAAATGTGATCGGGTTAACTAGAGGGACTGATACCCGGTTTCATCATTCTGAAAAACTGGATGAAGGGGAAGTCATGATTGCTCAATTTACGGATCATACATCCGCGGTTAAGGTGAGAGGAAAATCAACGATCATGACTTCTTTTGGTGATATCAAAAGTGAAGCAAAAAAATAGGACAAAAAGCTGCTTTTCAATTTGAAAGGCAGCTTTTTACATCTTTTTACAATTCGCAGTACTACTCTAAACTATGTTATAATGGTCAAGGCATTCATTTCAAAAAAATGATACATACCTTTTTACACCTATTTGAAAGGTGGAGCGTTTCGATTAGTTTTATTAATGGATGAATTAAGCAGCAATTAACTAAAAGATTTAGTTAATCGCACTAAAAAAATACTTTTATTTCAGGTAGATTTTAATAACAAAGATACATAAGTGAAGAAATGGGGATTCAAGGTTATGTCGCTTTCTACAAATATGCAGACCATTAAAGACTATATTGGAAAACAGCTCATTCATCCATTCCTTAAAAAGTATTTAGGAACTTATACAATAGATGAAGAAAAGCTTAAACTTTTAATGGTGCCCTTTGAGGGGGAAATTGGAGAGGAAGAGATGAAATTTATTTCGACCACAATGTTGGTTGAAATTGCTTTGACTACCCATGATAGTGTTTCGGTAGAGGAAGAAAAAACCCAGATTAACCGTCAACTAACGGTGTTAGCGGGAGACTATTTTAGTGGATTGTACTATCAAATTTTAGCCAATATGAATAATATCGAATTAATAAAAGCGCTTGCTTCGGGAATAAAAATCGTAAATGAAAATAAAATTCTGCTTTATCAAAGCGAGCTTTTGAGCATAGAAGACACGTATAATAGTTTAAAACTAGTAGAAGCTGGGTTAATTCAATCGTTTTATTCATTTTTCAAAGCAGATGACCTTATCGGTAATGTAAGTGACTACCTGTTAGGAAAGAGGTTAGAGAAGGAAAAAAAACTATTTATGCAAAATCAGCACTCAGCTTTATTTTATCATGTAAAAGGAAACTTACATCCTGATAAAGTGGCGAATTTAGCTCAATTGACACAAGCGGATAAAGAGGATTTAATTAAGGAAATAAATCAAAAAATAGATTTGATTGAAGAAACCACTTATTCTCAGTGGAGAAATCATACTGTGCAAAACCCGTTCGTGAAAGAGTTGTTCTCCCGTACGAAACAACCTAAAATCGTAACGAATTTGTATGTAGAGGAAGGTTGATATGACGCACTCAAAAGAACAAAAGGTTCATAATGTATTTGAAAAAATTTCTGGAAATTATGATAAGATGAACAGCTTAATAAGTTTTCAACAACACAAACGATGGCGGAAAGAAACAATGAAAAAGATGAATGTGAAACCAGGTAGCTCTGCCCTTGATGTTTGTTGTGGAACAGCCGACTGGACGCTTGCCCTTGGTGAAGTCGTTGGGAAAGGCGGGAATGTGGTTGGATTAGATTTTAGTCAAAACATGTTAAGTATAGGACAAGAAAAGGTAGAGGCACTATCTATGGATCAGGTTTCTCTGATTCACGGCAATGCTATGGAGCTTCCCTTTGAAGATAATGCTTTTGACTACGTTACAATTGGGTTTGGCCTTCGGAATGTCCCAGATTATTTACAGGTGTTAAAAGAAATGAACCGTGTACTAAAACCTGGGGGAATAGCGGTCTGCTTGGAGACATCTCAGCCTACCATGTTGGGATTTAAGCAAACGTATTATTTGTATTTCCGTTTTGTTATGCCCTTATTTGGGAAGCTATTTGCGAAAAGCTATCAAGAGTATTCATGGTTACAAGAATCGGCAAGGGATTTTCCAGGTATGAAAGAGTTAGCTTCTCTATTTGAACAGGCTGGGTTTCAAGATGTTTACTTTAAACCCTTTACAGGTGGAGTGGCGGCGATGCATATCGGAAGGAAGAAAAACGACTAAGCTAGGTGAATGTGATGAAATTAGCAAAGATGTATTCGTTTTTTAAAACGGATATAGAACAAATTGAAAAGGAGCTTGAAAACGCCATTCAATCAGAGGCCACTTTATTGAATGAAGCATCTCTTCACTTACTTCAAGCTGGTGGAAAAAGAATTCGACCGGTCTTTGTGTTGTTAGGAGCTAAATTCGGGGATTACGACATTGAAAAAGTGAAGAATGTGGCGGTTGCACTTGAGCTTATACATATGGCCTCTCTAGTCCACGATGATGTGATCGATGACGCTGAATTAAGGCGGGGAAGTCCGACTATTAAGGCCCAGTGGGATAATCGTGTTGCCATGTATACAGGAGATTATATTTTTGCCCGTTCTCTTGAGTTTATGACGAGAATTCCTTCAATTGAAGCTCACCAAATTCTATCGAAAACTATAGTTGAGGTGTGTATTGGAGAAATTGCTCAAATCAAAGACAAGTATAATTTTGATCAACATTTACGAGATTACTTACGTCGAATTAAAAGAAAGACTGCCTTACTAATTGCTGTAAGCTGTCAATTAGGTGCAATAGCAACAGGTGCATCGACTACACAATCTCGACATTTGTATCGGTTTGGCTATTTTGTGGGAATGGCGTTTCAAATAACAGATGATATATTGGACTTTACCTCAACTGAAAAGGAGCTCGGAAAGCCAGCCGGTGGTGACTTGCTTCAAGGGAATGTAACTTTGCCCTCACTTTATGCAATGGAGAATCCTTTTATTCGTAAGGAAGTCGAAGTGGTACATGAACAAATGGGTCAAGAAGAATTTGAATTTGTCCTTCAATCAATTAAGAATTCGAGTGCAATTGAAAAATCCTATCAATTAAGTAATCAATATTTGCAAAAAGCGTTAAAAGAATTGAATCAGCTCCCCAATATTAAAGCGACAAAATCTCTGAGAAATATTGCTTTATTCATAGGTAAACGAAAATATTAGAATATTTCAAATGGAACCGTTGCCAAATGCTTTAATCAGTGTTACTATTTTCGTGGGCTGTTGCTTGCAGCCTACTTACATATAGGGAGTGGAGAGTTATTATGGAACAAACGTTTCTTATGGTCAAACCTGATGGTGTACAAAGAGGATTAATAGGTGAAATCGTTTCTCGTTTTGAGGATAAAGGCTTTCAACTTGCTGGTGCAAAATTAATGCACATTTCAAAAGAGTTAGCTGAAGAGCATTATGGAGAACACAAAGAGCGCCCTTTCTTTGGAGAACTTGTTGAGTTCATTACGTCTGGACCTGTGTTTGCCATGGTGTGGCAAGGGGAGAATGTTATTGCTACGGCTAGAAAAATGATGGGAGCTACTAACCCAGCAGAAGCATTGCAAGGAACAATTCGTGGAGATTATGGAATTACAGTAGGGAAAAATATTATTCATGGATCTGATTCTTTAGAAAGTGCCAAACGCGAGCTTGGTTTATTTTTTGGCGAGAACGAATCGTTAGAATACACAAAACTAATTAATCAGTGGGTATACTAACCCTGACAGCCAAAAAGGACTCTTTTTAGAGTCCTTTTTTGTATGCGCTTTCTATTATTATCTGGATGAAAATATCTCTCCTCTTTTAATCGCTTTTTCGCTATACTTAAACAGATGAACCAAAATGTATCAGGAGAGGAATAACAATGGCTAACGAGTACGAAGGATTTATTCGTCAAATTTATCAAAAAACAGGAATTGATTTATCACTTTATAAAGAAGCCCAAATGAAGAGACGTTTAACCTCTCTATACGAAAAAAAGGGTTTTGATTCTTTTAGTCCTTTCTTTCAAGCGTTAAGCAAAGATTCTGCACTATTGAACGATTTCTTAGATCGTATGACGATTAATGTTACAGAATTTTATCGAAATCAAAAACGTTGGGAAGTATTGGAGAACAAAATCCTTCCACGTTTATTTCGTGAAAATAAAAAAATAAAAATCTGGAGTGCGGCATGTTCAACGGGAGAAGAACCTTATACCATTTCAATGATTATGTCTAATCTAGCCCCTAGTTCGTCCTTTTCAGTACTAGCAACTGATTTGGATGAAAATGCCATTCAAAAGGCGAAAAGAGCTGTTTATCCTTCTCGCTCGTTAAATGAAGTGCCAGCAAAAATAAAAACAAAGTATTTTAAACAAGACGGAGATTTTTTCTCTGTGGCAGAAGGCATCAAAAAATGTGTGACATATAAGCAACATAATTTGTTAGCAGATTCATTTGATCGACAATTTGACTTAGTTATTTGTCGTAATGTCATGATTTATTTTACTGAAGAAGCGAAGGATCAATTATACAAGAAATTTAATGATTCTTTGAGGCCGGGAGGCGTCTTTTTTGTAGGTAGCACAGAACAAATCTTTAATCCAGGAAAATATGGTTTCGAACCTGAGGATACTTTTTTTTACAGAAAACAATCTTGAAATATTTTTATATTTTATTCGAAAAAGCTGCTGATTCAAATCACAGCTTTTTATTTTTTTAGAAAATCGATGTAAGATGATAAAATATATGATATATTGTTACATAATTCTTTAACGAGTTGAAGGGAGAAAGCATAATGAGATATTTAACCTCTGGGGAATCACATGGTCCCCAATTAACGACCATAATTGAAGGTTTACCTGCGGGCATGCCGTTGCTTGCTGATGATATTAATGCAGAATTAGCTCGTCGCCAAAAAGGCTATGGCCGAGGAAGACGAATGCAAATTGAAAAAGATATGGTTCAAATTGTTGGGGGAGTGCGTCATGGGAAAACGTTAGGTTCGCCACTTTGTTTAGTCGTCGAGAATCGAGACTGGACTCACTGGACAAAAATAATGGGCATCGAACCGACAGATCAAGAAGAAACCAAACGGACTGTAACGAGACCTCGCCCAGGTCATGCGGATTTAAACGGAGGTATTAAATATGGACACCGAGACATGCGCAATGTATTGGAACGTTCGTCCGCAAGAGAAACTACAGTAAGAGTAGCGGTTGGAGCTGTAGCCAAGACTCTACTAGCTCAGATCGGCATACAGATAGCTGGACATGTAACGGAAATTGGTGGCGTTCAGGCTGGAAATATTCGAACTGATTCATTAGAAGAAATTCAACAAAGATCAGAAGCCTCTCCTGTGCGTTGTTTAGACCCACAAGCAGAAAAAGAAATGATGATGGCTATAGATGAGGCTAAAAACGCAGGTGACTCCATTGGTGGGGTTGTAGAGGTCCTTGTAAAGGGCATGCCTCCTGGCGTTGGTAGTTATGTACATTATGATCGAAAACTAGATGCAAAGATTGCTTCAGCTATTATGAGTATTAATGCGTTTAAGGGAGTCGAGTTTGGAATAGGGTTCGAAGTGGCGAAAAGACCTGGGAGTGAAGTTCACGATGAAATAGAATGGAGTAAAGAAGAGGGGTATGTTCGAAAAAGTAATCGATTAGGTGGATTCGAAGGAGGAATGACAACAGGGATGCCGATTGTCGTGCGTGGAGTGATGAAACCGATTCCGACTCTATACAAACCATTAAAGAGTGTTGATATAGAAACGAAAGAAGAATTTACAGCCAGTATCGAGCGAAGTGATAGTTGTGCAGTTCCTGCCGCGTGTGTCGTCGCTGAAAGTGTCGTGGCAATTGAATTAGCGAAAGAATTGCTGAGTCAATTCAATTCTGATCAATTCCAGGTATTAAAAAAGTCTATTGAAGACTATAGACAATCGGCAAAGGAGTTTTAAACTGTGACTCAACTGACTATTCAAACCGATTCAAAGCAATATGATGTTTATATTGGCGAGGGAGTTCGATCGAAAATATCATGCGTGCTAAAAGATCAGAATTATTCGTCAGTCTTTATTATTGCGGATGAATTTGTTTTTGAACTTCACGGTCAAAAACTAGTTCGAGAAATCCCGGCTAACATCCCTTTTCATATTTGTAAAGTTCCTCAAGGAGAACAAGCTAAATCATTTGCAGTCTATGAGGAAACGATATCGGCCGCTCTTACTGCTAAATTAGATCGTCAAGCGGTTATTCTGGCATTTGGTGGAGGCGCGATTGGTGATCTTGCTGGTTTTGTGGCTTCGACGTATATGCGTGGAATAGCGTTTATCGGCATACCAACTACGATTTTAGCTCATGATAGTGCGGTTGGTGGTAAAGTCGCAATCAATCATGAACTCGGTAAAAATATGGTTGGTCACTTTTATCAGCCATCGGCAGTCATTTATGATTTGTCCTTCTTGGTAACTCTATCTGAAAGAGAGGTTCGTTCTGGATTGGCAGAAGTGATCAAGCACAGTTTGATTGCCGATCCGTTTTTCTATCGACAATTGCTAAGTAAAAAGAGTTTACAGGAATTCAAGGGAGACTTTCTGGAAGAAGTTTTGCTGAAAGGGATAGAAATTAAAAATCACATTGTTTCCCAAGATGAACGAGAACAAGGCATTCGTGCCTATTTGAATTTTGGTCATACATTTGGTCATGCAATCGAAAAACAAGGGAATTATTCGTCCATCAATCACGGGGAAGCAGTGATGTTTGGCATGATGTTTGCTCTTCATTTAAGCAAGTCAAAACTGGATTTATCTATTGATCTGCAAGAATTTCACCAGTGGATTGAGAAACTAGGGTATAGCTTGAAGATTCCAAATTATCCATTTGACTCGTTATTTTCTACCATGAAGCTAGATAAGAAAGCAGAAAAAGGACATCCAAGATTTGTCCTGTTGAAAGAAATAGGTTCTCCGAGTGTCTATAATATTCATAAGAATCAATTAGAGGAAACATTTGAAAATATAAAATCAAGCATCAAAGGAGAGTGAAGGATGATTAGAGGTATTCGAGGTGCGATAACAGTTGAAGAGGATCAAGCAACCTCCGTTTTGGAAGCAACCTCAGCCCTTCTAACAAGGATGATTGAGTCTAATAATCTTCTCGCGGATGACGTGGCATCTGTCTTTATTTCTGTTACGAAGGACCTTAATTCCACTTTTCCGGCAAAGGCGTTACGAACATTACCAGGATGGAGTTTTGTACCTGTAATGTGTATGCAGGAAGTTCCAGTCCTAGGAAGCATTGAGAAATGTATTCGCGTGATGATTCATGTCAATTCGTTATCTAACCAAGCAGACATCGTTCATATATATCTGAAAAGGGCAGTGGAACTTCGACCGGATTTAAATCAATCCAACTCTTAGTGAAAATGAACGCCTTGTAAGGGAACATTGTTTCTTTTTTAAAGGAAGGATAAGATGGATCGCAATCTCAAAAAAATAAGTAGTTGTTTAACACATTGGCTGTTTTCTCATCAGTGTATATCCTGTTAAAAGTATAGGTTTCAGAACAATTCTTCGTCTGCGTTAAAGAAATCTTTACCTGAATAGAGTAATGCACAGAGAACTAGATTAATTAGCAAAAATGTATTTGAAAAGAACCTGTGTGTACAATGGAAACTAAATGGTTATAGAAACCAGTATGAGGTGTTTGGACGTGAAATGGAAAACAGGAGTAAGTAATATAAAAGCATATAAACCAGGTAAATCCGTCGAAGAAGTCAAGCGAGAATTAGGACTAAGCAAAATCACCAAAATGGCTTCCAATGAGAATCCATATGGAACTTCTTCTCTTGTCGATAAATTCTTGAAGGAAACCCAGTTGGCTGCACAAGTCTATCCAGACGGATTTTCAACTAGCTTAAGAAAGGAACTTGCCAGTAGATTGCAAATATCGGAAAATCAGCTTATTTTTGGAAACGGTTCAGATGAGGTTATTCAGATGATTGCTCGGGCGCTGTTACATCCGGAGGTGAATACCGTGATGCCGTCTCCTTCTTTTCCACAATACAAGCATAATGCCATGATAGAAGGAGCAGAGATTAGAGAAGTCGCTCTAGTGGATGGAGCGCATGATCTTGATGAGATGTTACGTCAAATTAATAGTGAAACAGCTGTTGTATGGCTATGTAGCCCCAATAATCCAACAGGTTTATATATCAACCATGAGGAGTTAACGAGGTTTATGGAAGGTGTTAGAGACGATGTGCTAGTTGTCTTAGATGAAGCGTACTATGAATACGTGACAGCTGACGACTACCATGATTCAATGGATTTTATTAAAAGATTTCCAAATCTTCTCGTGACAAGAACATTTTCAAAGATCTATGGATTGGCGTCATTTCGAGTGGGGTATGGGATCGCTTCAAGTGAAATCATAAGCAAACTTGATCCTTTACGTGAGCCTTTTAATAATAATACGTTAGGCCAAGGAGCAGCGACCGTAGCCTTACAAGATCAATCATTTATAGAAACATGTAGACAAAAAAATATTGAAGGTATTGAATTGTATGAAGAGTTTTGTAAAGAGCACGGTCTTTATTGTTACCCATCACAAGGAAACTTTGTATTAATAGATTTAAAAATGAATGGAGACAAAGTCTTCCAGTATCTATTACGTGAAGGATATATTGTTCGCTCAGGAACGGCACTAGGTTATCCAACCTGTATCCGCGTTACGGTAGGAAGAAAAGAGACGAATATTAAGGTGATCACTTCTTTAAGAAAGTTCTTAAAACAAATTGCAGATAGCTAAGAGGTGACTTATGAACAAGACAGTTCTAATCATTGGGGTAGGTTTAATCGGTGGATCACTTGCGAAAAATATTAAACACACCTATCCAACTTGTCGTGTAATGGGCTTTGATGCACAGCAGAAGGATGCCGAACTAGCCGTTGCGTTAGGTATCATTGATGAAGTGGCTGAAACCATTGAGGGTAGCGCAGTGGAAGCCGATTTAATTATTTTAGCTACACCCGTGATCCAAACGAAGCAAATCATAGAGATTCTTAGTCAGCTTTCTTTAAAATCTGATGTCATCATAACCGACACTGGAAGTACAAAAAAGCAAATTTTAGAGAAAGCGATTCTTTTAAAGAGCAAAGGATTTACGTTTATTGGTGGACATCCGATGGCTGGCTCTCACAAAACTGGAGTGACAGCAGCTAAGAAAGTGTTATTTGAAAATGCATTCTATATTTTAATTCAAGATGAAGAGAATTCAACCGCCATTCAAACGATTCAGCATTGGTTAAAAGGTACCAAAGCTCAATTTGTCCTAACGACTGCACAAGAACACGACTATGTAACAGGAGTTATCAGCCACTTTCCGCATCTTATTGCCTCGGCGCTAGTTCGCCTAGCAGCAAGTGAATCTGAACATTCCTTATTGACGAGACGATTCGCTGCGGGTGGATTTCGAGATATTACAAGAATCGCATCCTCGAGCCCAACAATGTGGAAAGAAATCACGCTAGAAAATAAACAGGTTCTGTTAACGCTCATAGAAAATTGGAAGCAGGAGATGAACCTACTTTCGGACCTAATTCAACAAGAAAATAACGAAGAAATACTGGCGTTTTTTCAAAGTGCTAAAGAATATCGGGATGAGCTTCCACAATCTACAAAAGGGGCTATTCCTGCATACTATGATCTTTATATTGATGTTCCTGATTATCCAGGAATTATTTCTGAGATAACAGGATATCTAGCAGATGAACGGATTAGTTTAACGAATATTCGTATCGTTGAAACGAGAGAAGATATTTTTGGGATATTAGTCATTAGTTTTCAAAATGAAAGAGATCGACAAAAAGCCTCGGCATGTATCCAAGGGAATACAACGTATGATGTATATCTAATATAAGGGTGATGAAATGATAATATTAAAGAAAAGTCTAGACGGTCTTAAAGGTGAAGTGATGGTACCTGGTGATAAATCGATTTCCCATCGTGCGGTGATGTTTGGCGCTATCGCAGAAGGGAAGACGGAGATCCGCCATTTTTTAAGAGGAGAGGATTGCTTAAGTACAGTTGCTGCCTTTCGTGAACTCGGTGTAAGGATTGAGGAAGATGATGAAAAACTGGTTGTATATGGAGATGGGCTTGATGCACTAATAGAGCCATTGAATCTATTACATATGGGCAATTCAGGAACCACGACAAGACTTCTAATGGGATTGCTTGCTGGTCGGCCCTTTCATTCAATTATTATTGGTGACGAGTCGATTGCGAAGCGGCCGATGAAACGAGTGGTCACCCCCTTAGCACAAATGGGAGCAAAAATAGATGGTCGTAACAAGGGGGAATACGCACCTCTTGCCATAAGAGGTGGAGGGCTCACAGGGATAACCTATGAGATGCCTGTTGCTAGTGCTCAAGTTAAATCTGCCATTCTATTTGCAGGCTTACAAGCAAATGGGAATACAACCATTATTGAACCAATGAAAAGTCGTGATCATACAGAGCGAATGATTGAAATGTTCGGTGGGAAAATTCAACGAAATGTTGAAGAGAAAAGTATAACGATTTCTGGTGGTCAAGCTTTAAAAGGAACAGCGATTTCTGTTCCTGGGGACATTTCTTCAGCAGCATTCTTTTTAGTAGGAGCGGCTATTACACCGGGTAGTCATCTTACCTTGAAAAACGTAGGGTTGAACCCTACGAGAACTGGAATCCTAAACGTACTTAAGCAAATGGGTGCTCAAATTGAGATAACAGAAAATGAGATGGATGATTCAGCAGAACCTTGGGGAGATATTACGATGAAGTCGTCCGAGTTATCTGGTATCACAATTGAAGGTGATATGATACCGACACTGATAGATGAGCTCCCTGTCATTGCCCTGCTTGCGACTCAAGCAGTGGGAACCACAATTATTAAGGATGCATCCGAATTAAAATTGAAAGAAACGAATCGTATTGAGGCTGTTGTAGATGAATTATCCACACTAGGTGCGAACATAAGGGGAACAGACGACGGGATGATCATAGAAGGAAAAACATTGCTACACGGAGGAAGTGTTTCTTCAAGACATGATCATCGTATTGGCATGATGTTAGCGATAGCTTCCTTGATTACTAAAGGAGACATCCACCTTACGAAAGAAGATTCCATCTCTATATCCTATCCCGATTTTTTTAAAGATCTACATTCACTAGTATAAAAAAAGCATTTATAGAATCTTAAAGGACCGACAATCTAATTAATGGTGTCGGTCTTTTTTTGAGGCATTTTTTCTCCCTACTTCTCATAGCTTGTCATAAGAAGAGAGAAGGGGTGAGATCAAAATGTCCTATATTATTCATAAAGCAAATTGGTCCACAGATGAACGTGTATATAGTGGGTCTATGTTAGTTCAAAATGGGAGAATACAAGGAATTCAACCAGAATATTCTTATTATCGCTATATGAGGATGAACCTTGAACCGTTCACGTTAACCCCTACTCATACCATGGCCGATTGGAATTTTCCCGTAACAGCTTCGAATCAAGAAAAGCAAGAATATATTAATACTCAGTTCCTCCAAAAAGGATGTACTACCGTCCTCGTGTTTTTACCAATTAAGTACGAATACCAGTTGGAATCTACATTAAAAGAAGCACGAAAAGGATTACAGGAAATTGGAATCGACTATACATTAGGAATCACTTGTCCATTCGAGATTGTGACACTTGATTTCGTTCGAAAGTGTAAAAGGTATAAAATCCCAATCATTCGCGTCCAATTCACTTCCAATGAGCAAGTGAATGAAATTAAGTGGTCTTGGATAAAACAAGCATTAGATCGTTATCCGATTGTTTTTGCTCCCCATTTTAATACTAAAAACGACACAATCTCCCAAGAAAGAAAAGAGCTCGTTTGGCAAAAAACACTACAAAAAGACAAAATCCCTTTTATTCCTGCACCAATGAAAGCTTATCGACCACTTCCTATTAGATATTTGAAAAAAATTGGAATATACCCGAAAAGAGGGAATTTTTTAGTAGGTGGAGAAATTAGTTATAACCTCTACTATCCTTCGGAAAACACAAAAGTTGAAGAAGAGCCCAGGATTCATTATGATAATGATAGACTCCTCTTGACCGTCCTACGAGAAAAGACTGTTAAGCTCTTTGATCAAACATTTTCTGATGAAACGATCGGACAGGAGATAATAATTAAAACACCGGCATTCTTTGTATAGCCGAAGTATAGGAAGGATTATAAGAATGAATGTAGCACAAAAAATGACTGAGGCTCTACATAATGGAGACCTCCAATCTGCACAATCGTATTTTCAACAAGTCCTTCGAACAGCTTCTGACGAAGAGAAATTTGATTTAGCAGAAGAGCTTTATTCTTTAGGTTTTTTAGAAGAAACAAAAAGCTTACTTAAAGATCTTTTAATGACTTATCCTGATGAAACAGAATTAAAGGTGATGTTAGCTGAAACGCTAGTAGAGATGGATTTAGAAGAAGAAGCATTAATGGAATTAGAACCTATTAGACGAGAAGATCCTTTATACCCAAGAGCGCTTCTCCTTGTAGCAGACCTCTATCAAATGCAAGGATTATTTGAAGTAAGTGAACGGAAGCTAGTTGAAGCAAAAAGTATATTGAAAGAAGAACCTGTGATTGATTTTGCATTAGGTGAATTGTATTCCGAACAAGGGAAATTTTTAGAAGCAATTCGCCAATATGATTCATTACTAAAGAGGAATATTTTTGAGATGGCAGGAATAAATATTCATCAACGAATGGCAGAAGCGTTGAGTGCTGGAGGTGCCTTTGAAGAAGCTCTCACTCATTTTGAAAAAGCAATCGATCATCATGTAGACATTAACATGTTGTTTGGGTATGGTTTTACCGCGTTTCAAGCAGGTATGTACGAAAGAGCTATCAAGCAGTTTAAGCGAGTCCTAGAGATAGATAAAGATTATCATTCTGTGTACCTTTATCTAGCCAAGTCATATGAGCATGAAGAGCAGTTAGAAGATAGCCTTCAAAGTATAGAACTAGGACTCGAGCAAGATTCGTTTCAAAAAGAGTTATCGTTCTATGGTGGGAAGATCGCGTTTAAGTTAGGGAAAGTTGATCGTGCAGAAAAGTATCTTAGAGACGCATTGGCTCTTGATCCAGAGTATATTGAAGCCGCTTTAACCTTAAATGTCTTGCTGTTGGCGGAAGAGAAATTCGAAGAGGTATTAGAAATTGTGAACCTTGTCAATCAAGAAGGAACGAATGTACCGCAGTTTTTATGGGATAATGCTAAAGCGAATCATGCATTAGAACAATATGCTCAAGCTTTAAAAAATTACCAAGAAGCCTATACTGACTTACAAGAAAATGAAGATTTCCTTGAAGAGTATGGATATTTTCTCCTTGAAGAAGGATTACAAGCAGAGGCTCAGAAAGTATTCGAGGATTTACAAGCCAAAAATCCTACGAATGAAAACATTGCTTTACTGTTAGAACGACTAGCTAGTCAATAAACCACCAAAAAATTATGCAGAGGAGGGAAATAATATGGCCACCCCTGTATCTGTCAACGAGAAGAAAGATTTTATCCGCTGGTTTCTTAATCATTATCAACTGAAGCGAAGAGAATGTGTTTGGATATTAAATTATTTAATGAGTCATGATCAACTTATGGAAAAAGTCCATTTTGTTGATGAAGCTCAATATTGTCCAAGAGGTTTGATCATGTCGACGCATTGTATGGATGAAGCTCCATTCAAGTTTTATAAAGAAAACGTCATGACAACGGATGCTGAGAAATCCTTCCATGACATTCGTTTAAATCGAGATGAAGATATTTATATTCAATTGAATTTTCGCTCAGCTCAGAAGACGTATCAATACGCGGCAGTCTTGGAGGAAAATCCTTTTATGCCGAAATATATGAAGGTGAATGAAAAAGACCGGCTATTGGCGGAGCAATTTCTCAAAAAGGTGATGGAAGACTTTAATCGTAATAAACTACTGAAGGAAATTGATCTTGCACTGGATAATCAGGACGAACAAAAATTTCGCGAGCTTTCTGCTAAATTAAATAATCTAGGATATTGAAGCGCTAGAAAATAGACTAGTCACACCTAAACAAAGCTCTCTAATTATTGGAGAGCTTTGTTTAGGTGTGACGCGGTGAGAAATGATATGATAAAAGCAATGAACATAAATGAGGTGGAATGATGAACTGGAATGTGGCAGATCTTGAGCAAATTAGTAAGGAAAGTGAATATATTGATACGGTGGTACTCCCACTTGTTCCGATTACCTTTGGGGATGAAATGAAGAAAAATGCGTCAACTATGGAGTTTGTTAGCGTTCTAACTCAACAAATAGAAACCCAATTTAAAGGGAGACTCCTGATGCTTCCAAATGTTACATATTTACAAGAAATAGGAAAAGAAGAAAAGCTGCATCTTCTAGAATCATGGACGACAGCTGTGCAAAAATTACCATTTAAACATATTATGTATGTAACTAGTGATCCTGAATGGAAAGAATCTAAGGACAAGCTATCTGGAAAGCTAATTTGGATTCCAGCAATACCTCTTGAGGATATGGATGAGAAATACAAACGTTCTATAATGGAGGATCAAGTGAAATCGTTGCTTAAAATATTTATCGAAGTATGGCAAAGAACTTGATTACAATAATTTTAAGCACAATGATGGATTTTGGCTAGTCTTATATTGACCTTCGGAAAAGATTGATATATCATGAGTATGTCCTAGTTTTATATTTTGTGCGAATATGTCCGCTGGACTGACCTTACGATAGAGGGGGGAAGAAGGATGAGCAAACAACGTGTATCAAGACGTCAATTCCTTAACTATACACTGACTGGTGTTGGTGGTTTTATGGCTGCTGGTATGTTAATGCCAATGGTTCGTTTTGCTGTGGATCCCGTTTTGAAAAAGACGGAAGCTGGAGACTTTAAAGCGACACCATTTAAAGTAGCTGATTTATCAGCAGAACCGGTACGTGTTGATTTTACGTATGAACAAGTAGATGCATGGTACACATCAGATGTTACACAATCAGCTTGGGTTTACAAGGATGAAGCAGACGAAATTATCGCATTATCACCAGTATGTAAACACTTAGGTTGTACCGTGAACTGGAACAGTGATCCAGAGCACCCAAACCAATTTTTTTGCCCATGCCATTTAGGCAGGTACAAGAAATCTGGTGAAAATGTAAAAGGAACTCCACCACTTGGACCACTAGATGCATACCCAACAGAAGTGCGTGACGGCTACTTATACTTAGGTAAGCCAATGGCAAACAATATTTCGTAAAGGAGGCGTAATACATGCTTAATAAGATTTATGATTGGGTCGATGAGCGACTAGATATTACGCCTTTATGGCGCGATATTGCAGACCACGAAGTACCGGAACACGTAAACCCGGCCCATCACTTTTCGGCATTCGTTTACTGTTTTGGAGGTTTAACTTTTTTTGTAACTGTAATTCAAATTTTATCTGGTATGTTTTTAACAATGTATTATGTGCCAGACATTGAAAATGCTTGGCAATCCGTTTTCTATCTTCAAAATGAAGTAGCATTCGGGCAAATTGTCCGAGGTATGCATCACTGGGGAGCAAGTCTGGTTATCGTGATGATGTTCTTACATACACTACGTGTATTCTTCCAGGGTGCTTATAAAAAACCTCGTGAATTAAACTGGGTAGTCGGAGTATTAATATTCTTCGTCATGCTAGGATTAGGTTTTACAGGTTATTTATTACCTTGGGATATGAAAGCGCTATTTGCAACTAAAGTAGGTTTAGAAATTGCTGGAGCCACTCCATTTATTGGAGATGCTGTAAAAACATTGCTCGCTGGAGATCCTGATATTGTCGGTGCTCAAACACTTACACGCTTCTTTGCGATTCATGTATTCTTCCTTCCGGCTGCACTACTTGGATTAATGGGCGCTCATTTCATAATGATCCGTAAACAAGGTATTTCAGGACCATTGTAGTAAAATCCACAATACTAATGATGAATCTATAAATGAAGGAGGGGGACAAATATGCATCGCGGAAAAGGGATGAAATTTGTTGGTGACTCACGAGTACCAGCAGAACGAAAACCGAACATACCTAAAGACTATTCGGAATTCCCAGGGAAAACAGAAGCCTTCTGGCCCAACTTTCTATTAAAAGAATGGATGGTTGGAGCTGTATTCTTAATCGGATATTTAAGTTTGACAATTGCTCACCCATCGCCGCTTGAACGTATTGCGGACCCAACAGATGCGGGTTATATTCCATTACCTGACTGGTATTTCTTATTTCTATATCAATTGCTGAAGTTTCCATTTGCTTCAGGTCCCTATAACGTAGTTGGAGCATTTATTGTTCCAGGACTTGCTTTTGGTGGCTTATTGTTAGCTCCTTTTATCGATCGTGGACCTGAACGTAAACCGTCGAAGCGTCCTTTTGCAACAGGCTTTATGTTATTAGCTCTAGCTGGGATTATTTTCTTAACATGGCAATCAGTAGCATTCCATGATTGGGATGCTGCAAAAGCTCAAGGGAAAATTGTCGCTGAAGTTGAAGTTGATAAAGAAGCTGAGGGATATCAAATCTACACAGATCAAACCTGTATTAACTGTCATGGTGAGAACTTAGAAGGTGTAGCTGGACCTGCTCTAGTAGGTGCTGATTTAGACCCAGAAGAAGTGGCAGATATTGCTGTGAATGGTCAAGGTAGTATGATGGGTGGTATTTTCAAGGGTTCTGATGAAGAACTAGAAAAACTTGCTCAATACCTATCTGAGATGTCGAAAAAATAATGAGGAAAGAGTCAGTTCATATACTGGCTCTTTTTTTTACAGAGTGATGAAATATTATTTGAAATGGTTTATATTTCTAGCTATTTGAACTGGAAACAGAGGGTGATTTTGATGACTATTATATATTCAATTTTAGGAGATAAACGTTTTATTGGTTTATTATTGTTAATAAACATTTTCGGAACGGCATATGGATATATTTGGTATATGCCGCAACTTGAAATAACGAGTGCTTATTTTATTCCGTTTGTTCCAGATAGTCCTACGGCTAGTTTGTTTTTCTGTTTAGCACTTTTCGCTTTTTTATTTGGGAAAAATTGGGGTGTAATTGAAGCGTTAGCCATCGTCACGTTGTTTAAATATGGCGTTTGGGCTGTAGTGATGAACTTGTTGACCTTAAATGTGACGGGGTATCTTCCTTGGCAGGGATATATGTTGATTGTCTCTCATGGAGCGATGGCGATTCAAGGGCTGCTCTATGCGCCGTTTTACCGAATAAAAGGGTGGCATCTACTTCTAGCCGCTATTTGGACCTTACATAATGATATTATCGATTATGTGTATATGCAATACCCTATATATTCTAGTTTACACCTCTACATCAGTGAAATTGGTTATTTTACTTTTTGGCTAAGTTTAGTATCAATTGGCTTGGCCTATTGGTATTCCCTTCGCAAACAAAAGGTAGATCTTGATCTACCTTTTCAGAAATAGAATGATGGTCTAAACTTGTCCACTTCATCATACATTTTAGTAGGAGTATGAGGGGGGACGTGGATGAAGAAGTTCTTTTTTGCATGGGCTATCATTTTTTGTTTTGTGATGTATGCAGTACCTATCCTAGCCGAAGAGTCTCCGCTTTCAGAGTTAGACTACATTGCAGATAAGGCTTTAGAGATGACGAAAGCGGGTAAATACGAGGAAGCAAAGAAATTACTAGAGTATTTTTCCAATGAGTTTACGACAATTACTGTACATGAGCAGTCATTTACAATGGATGAACTAAGAATAGTGACCCTATCATATGATGGCGCACTACAATCCGTTAACAGTGCGAATCTTCCAACTGAAGAAAGAATTAAGAGTGTGACCAGTTTTCGTTTAGTGGTGGATGCTCTTTCGTCTGAATATCAGCCATTATGGACCCAGATGGAAAATAGAATCATGAGAGCTTACAATGAAGTTAAGGTCGCTGCTGAACACAAAAATCACGAAAGCTACCATCGCTCTCTCAATGTTTTTTTATCTCAGTACAGTGTGATTCAACCAAGCATCAAGTTAGATGTGAAAGTTGAAAATGTACAAAGGCTAGACACTCAAATAGCTTATATAGATCATTACAGGACAGAAGTGATGGAAAGTGCAGAGGCTTTGGAACAAATAAATGAATTAGAACAGGATTTGGAACAATTATTTGATAACATGATGGAAGATGAAGCTGATCCATCTTTGTGGTGGGTTATCATTACCACAGGCAGTATTATTATGGGAACATTATCTTATGTGAGCTTCCGAAAGTATTCCGTGGAGAAGACGGAGAAAAAGCAAAAAAAACTTAAAGATTGACGAACCTTCTTATAGGGTATAATATACGATGAAAACATCACCTTGGAGGTAGAAAATGTTTATTCTATATTTCATCTTAATTTCCCTGATTCCTATCTGGGCACAGATGAAAGTGAAAAAGACATATAAGAAATATTCACAGGTAGCAACGACGGCGGAAATGAGTGGAAGAGAAGTAGCCAGACGAATTCTTGACGAGAATGGTTTGCAAGCAGTAAGAGTGGTCGAGGGTCGTGGCTTTCTAAGTGACCACTATAATCCTATGACGAAAACCGTTGCTCTATCCCCCACTAATTATCAAGGACATTCTGTTGCGGGTGCTGCGGTTGCTGCACATGAAGTGGGCCATGCAATTCAAGATAAAGAACGTTATGCATTTCTACGATTTCGTCATGCGCTAGTACCGGTAGCTAACATAGGTTCAAACGTATCCTGGATCTTTATTATGATTGGGTTCTTTTCGCAACTTTCTGGTATGTTGCTATTGGGCATTGTATTAATGGCAGCGGGTGTTTTATTTCAATTAATTACCCTGCCAGTCGAGTTTAATGCATCCAATCGTGCAATGGATCAAATTGTGAATTTAGGCTTGATTCGTAATGATGAAGAGCGCCATGCAAAAAAGGTATTGAATGCAGCCGCCTTAACATATGTTGCAGCCGCTGCTGTAGCAGTGATTGAATTATTACGTCTTGTTCTTATCTATACAGGAATGCAGGGCGATGATTAAAAAAGAAGTCACGGTTACCGTGACTTCTTTTTTAGATCTCAAATTCCGCACGTGAACCTATTCAATTTTTATTTACAAATTCTGAATCACGAACAACAGAATCAATAAATACCTGCATGATAACACATATTTTTATTGGTTATTACGTTTTACGATTACAGTCAGATCTCTAAAAATCTGTTAATAAGTACTGGGTTATTTTTCAAAGTCTGTTTTCGCAAAGGTTGTTGCTTTTCGAACCAGTCTATAAACAGTGGAATAGGCGATTTAATCAGAAATCAGATGAAATAGCCACAATGTGTACGAAAAGAGCCTTTTCAAAAGAGTTACGATAGTTACCTATTAGACTTCGATCGGATTCTTGTCCTGATCTAAGGTGAAGCCTTCCCCTAAAACATCGTGTGCAACCGTTACAGAGACAAAGGCATGAGGATCAACCGCGGTAATGATATTTTTCAAGCGAACGATTTCATTTTTCCCCACCACACAATATAAAACTTCTCGCTCAGACTTTGTAAAAGCACCATGCCCTTTAAGAACCGTAACACCTCGATCCATTTTTTCGAGAATCTTAGCAGAGATTTGCTCGTGATGTTCAGAAATAATCATTGCACCTCTTGCCGCGTATGCACCTTCTTGCATAAAATCAATGACTCTTGCACCCACGAACACCGCAACAAGAGTATACATCGCTTCTCGTGCCTCTAAATAAGCAATTAATGAAATGGTAATAACAATGGCGTCAAATAAAAACATCGTTTTCCCCATGCTCCAACCAATATATTTATGGGTAAGACGAGCAATAATGTCGACACCACCAGTTGTACCGCCATAGCGAAAAATAATCCCAAGACCTATACCGATAAAGATTCCAGCAAAAAGTGCGGCCAAAAATAAGTCTCCATCTAATCCAATTTCGATTTCGAATCGTTGGAAAACCTCCAAGAAAACGGAAACACAAACTGTTCCGATAACGGTATAAAGGAAAACATTCTTACCTAAAAACTTCCAACCAATAAAGAATAATGGGATATTCAGAAGTAAATTACTATAAGAAGGATTGATTTTTAAGGTAAAATATAATAAGAGCGTTATACCTGTAAATCCGCCTTCCGCTAAATTGTTTTGCATATTAAAGTGAACTATGCCAAAGCTGAAGATAGCAGATCCAAAGATAATAAACAAAATGTTTTTTAATCTAAGTCCAAACAACATGTTCTTTCCTCCCTAAAGTAATCTAATGTATAACAGAAATATTATATAGGATGTCCACAGTACAAGCAATGAGCGAACGAGTAGATAGTTATTATTATTTGTCAAAAACATTCCTTTTAGCTAACATGGAAAAGAAAAGGTGAAAGGGGAGTACCCAGTGAAGAAGCAAAAAACTATTGTCGAACTTCAAAATGAAGTAGATCAATACATATCTCAATTCAAAGAAGGTTATTTTAGTCCTTTAACCATGATGGCTAGGCTCACCGAGGAACTTGGAGAGTTAGCAAGAGAAGTGAATCATTATTATGGAGAGAAACCAAAAAAAACAACTGAGGAAGAGAAAACGATTGAAGAAGAGCTTGGGGATCTTTTATTTGTTTTAATTTGTTTTGCTAATTCTCAAGGAATTAACTTAGAAGAAGCGCATGACAGAGTATTGCGGAAATTTTCCACGAGAGATAAAGATCGCTGGACTAGAAAGGACGATACAGAATGAGTGTGAAAATCGTTATTGCAGGTCCAAGAGGGAAAATGGGTAGTGAAGCGGTTAGAATGGTCTTAGATCAGCCTGAATTCGTTCTTACCGCAGTTCTAGACAGAAAGCATGATGGGAAGCAATTAAAAGACATTACGGAATATCAAGAGAGTATTCCTGTTTTCTCAAACCTTGAACATTGTTTACAAGATATAGAGGCAGATGTATTAATTGATTTAACCGTACCAGAGGTAGGGTATTTGCATACCAAAACGGCACTGAACTTCGGGGTTAGACCTGTCGTTGGTACAACGGGATTTTCATCTAAACAACTCTCAGAACTAAAACAACTTTCAGAGGATAAGAATTTGGGGGGCATTATCGCACCAAACTTTGCCCTAGGTGCCGTATTGATGATGAAGTTCTCGAAAATGGCCGCCAAATATTTTGAGGATGTAGAGATTATTGAAATGCACCATGATCAGAAGTTAGACGCCCCGTCTGGAACGGCTCTTAAGACAGCCGAGATGATTCAGTCTGAACGAACGTCGAAAAAGCAAGGTCATGAAAAAGAAGTTGAATCTATACAAGGGGCTCGGGGAGCAGAATTAGATGGATTTCGCATTCATAGTGTCCGTCTTCCTGGACTTGTTGCCCATCAACAAGTGATGTTTGGGTCAAACAGTCAGTGTTTAACGATTAAACATGACTCTTTTCATCGAGAGTCATTTATGAGTGGTATCAAACTTTCGGTTGAAACGGTGATGAAAATTGATACACTTGTATATGGTTTGGAAAATATACTAGATTAGGAAGTGGAGTTATGAACATTGCTTTAATTGCCCATGATGAAAAGAAAGATGATCTCATCGGTTTTGCTATAGCGTATACCCATATTTTTAAGGATCATTCATTGTTCGCCACTGGCACAACAGGGCTTCGGATTATTGAAGCAACAGGGTTAGCTGTTCACAGGTACCAATCTGGTCCTCTCGGTGGAGATCAAGAAATCGGAGCGATGATTGCGAAAGATAATCTAGATTTGATTCTTTTTTTTAGAGATCCTTTAACGTCTCAACCTCATGAACCTGATGTAACAGCACTGCTTCGTCTTTGTGATGTTTACGCTGTGCCTTTAGCTACCAATATGGGAACTGCAGAAATACTGATTAAAGGACTTGAAAGAGGAGACTTAACATGGAGAAGTGTAATAAAGGAGAAATAATATGACAGCAGAATATCGAACAGATATACTCGCGTTCGGGGCCCATGCAGATGATGTGGAGATTGGCATGGGTGGAACCATTGCTAAACTAGCGGCTCGAGGGAAAAAAGTAGTGATTTGTGATTTAACAAAAGCGAGTTATTCCTCTAATGGAACCGTTTCATTACGAATGGAAGAAGCTAAGAATGCCGCTAACATTTTAGGTGTGACTGAACGCAGGACATTAGATTTACCTGACCGGGGACTGTATATGAAGGAAGAAAACATAGAGAAAATTGTGGCAATAATCCGAGCTTATGCACCAAAGCTCGTTTTCGCACCATTTGCTGTAGATCGTCACCCTGATCACGGTAATGCCTCAAGGCTTGTTCGAGAAGCGACTTTCTCAGCAGGTATACATAAATTTATGGCAGAAACACAGGATTCTGCTCATCGGCCAAAGGCTCTTCATTACTACATGATTAATGGGTTTCATCAGCCGGATTTTTTTGTTGAAATTGATAAGTTTATGGAGAAAAAAATTTGTTCGTTGAAAGCGTATGAAAGCCAGTTCACAAGAGGAGATAATGGGGTGGAAACTCCGTTAACCAATGGATACATCGACGGGGTGATGGCCCGTGAACGAGTCTTTGGAAAAGAAACTGGATTTCTTTACGCAGAGGGTTTTAAAACAGAAAAAGCCATCGTATTGGATCAAGATTTGTTAGGAGAGTAAGAATGAAAAAGTTGAGAATTGGTATTACGTGTTACCCGAGTGTTGGCGGGTCAGGTGTAGTCGCAACAGAGCTTGGAAAATTACTGGCTGAAAAAGGACATGAAATTCACTTTATCACATCATCCATGCCTTTTCGCTTAAATAAAGTGTATCGAAATATCTTTTTTCACCAAGTTGATATTAATGGCTATTCCGTTTTTCAATATCCACCCTACGATATTGCTTTAGCAAATAAGATGTCTGAAGTTATCAAACGTGACAAACTTGATATCCTTCATGTACACTACGCCGTACCGCATGCGGTGTGTGCAATATTAGGGAAGCAAATGTCAGGAAAAGATATCAAGATTGTCACCACTCTACACGGGACAGATATTACGGTTTTAGGGAATGATCATTCACTTAAGGATAGCATTCGGTTTGGCATTGAGAAATCAGACTATGTAACGGCCGTTTCTCAATCTTTAGTTCAACAAACCTATGACTTAATCAAACCGGATCAAGCCATTCATACCGTATATAATTTTATTGATGAGAGAGTATATCGAAAAATTGATTCTCATCATTTACGAGAAGAGTATGGCATTTTTCCTGAGGAAAAGGTGTTGATTCATGTCTCGAATTTTCGGAAGGTTAAGCGAGTCGAAGATGTAATTAAAGTGTTTCATCATGTGTCAATGAAGGTCAAAAGTAAACTGTTATTAGTCGGTGATGGTCCAGAAATTAGCATGATTTGCAATATGGTACACGAGCTCGGTCTAAAAGATCGTGTCCTTTTTCTTGGAAAGCAAGAAAACTTAGAAGCCCTTTACTCTATGAGTGACTTACTACTTTTATTATCTGAGAAAGAAAGTTTTGGTTTGGTTGCTCTTGAGGCAATGGCATGCGGTGTGCCATGTATTGGGACCAATGTTGGTGGCATTCCAGAGGTCATACAAAACGACAAGAATGGATATATATGTAATTTAGGGGATGTTGCTGATATTAGCTCAAAAGCAGTTGAAGTGTTAAGTAATGAAGTTCTTCACCACAGTATGTCTGAGTTTGCAGTAAACAGTGTGAAAAATCATTTTCACTCTAAAAGAATCGTAAAGCAATATGAAGATATATATCATGAGCTAATGGAGAAATAAGGAGGAAGGGTTATGACACTATCCAAACCTTTTTCGGTCGCGATTCCAGTTCTAAGAAAAATAATACAAGCAGGGCATGAAGCTTATTTTGTTGGTGGGTCGGTTCGAGATTATTTGCTCCAGCGCCCTATTCAAGATGTAGATATTGCGACTTCAGCGCTTCCTCAAGAAGTTAAGGATCTATTTTCTTCTACCATTGATGTCGGAATCGAGCATGGGACCATTTTAGTGAAATACCATAGCAGGACTTATGAAATTACTACTTTCCGATCAGAATCTCAGTATAGAGATTTTAGAAGGCCGGATAAAGTTCACTTTATTAGGTCTTTAAAAGAAGACCTCAAGCGCAGAGATTTCACGATGAATAGTCTGGCCATGGACGAAAATGGGATCATTATCGATCCGTTTAATGGGAAAGAAGATATGCTCAATAAACAAATACATACCGTTGGAGAAGCGAGTGATCGATTTCAGGAGGATGCGCTGAGGATGATGAGAGCGGTGCGGTTTGTCAGTCAACTAGGTTTTGATTTATCTGCAACCACGACAGACGCATTAAAAGAATATGGACATCTTTTACGGCATATCGCTGTCGAACGAATTTATGCAGAAATGCAGAAATTACTAGGAGGGAAAAATTCTAGTCAGTCATTAGTAATCATTGTTCAAACGGGGTTGTTCGAGTTTTTACCAGGAATGAGAGGACGGAAGGAAGAGTTATCCAAATTATCAGCTTATATGACTTTCCTTTCTTCTGAAGAATCGTTTTGGGTCCTGTTTTTATTTCTTACGAAGTGTAAGCAACCCAAGGAATGTTTATCTCAATGGCGAATGTCCAATGTGAAAAAAAATTCAATTTACCAAGCATTGTCTGTTCTTAATGAAAGGGTGAGAGGTCCTTTAAATGAGCATCAATTATATCTTTCGGGCATCAATACTGCGCTTACGGTTGAAGAGATCTATGGTGCGCTAGAGAATAAAGCAGTAGATTCAAACTTACTGAAAGTAAAGTATGATAAATTACCTATCAAGCAGAGAAGCGACTTAGCAGTAAAAGGGACCGATTTAATGGCTCTAGGTGATCGCTCAGGAGGACCTTGGGTGAAAAAATTACTAACGGATATAGAAAAAGCGGTTGTGGAGCGGGATATTGAAAATGAAGAAAGTTCCATTAAGGAGTGGGTAAAAGAGTGCAATCTCCTATCAGAAAAAAAATAGTAGAAGCTTTCGCAGAAGCACAAGGCGCTTTCTTATCTGGCCAAGATTTAGCGAACGAGACCGGATGTTCTCGAACGGCAGTATGGAAGCATATAGAGGAATTACGCAAAGAAGGGTACGAGCTAGAAGCGGTTAGAAAAAAGGGGTACCGTATTCTCCAAGCACCTGATAAAGTCTCAGAAGATGAATTGTTAATGGGGCTTGCGACCGAAAAGCTTGGCCGTGTCATTCATTACAACGACTCTGTTGAATCCACGCAAAAGTTGGCTCATATTTTAGTTCATGATCATGTGCCTGAAGGGACCATTGTGATTGCAGAAGAACAAACTGCTGGAAGAGGGAGACTCATGAGAAAATGGGATTCTCCAAAATATACGGGGATCTGGATGAGTGTGATTTTACGACCGAATCTTCCGCCACAAAAAGCCCCTCAGTTTACGTTAATTTCAGCTGTCGCAGTTGTTCAAGCCATCCGAGAATTGACAGATGTTGAGGCCGAAATTAAATGGCCTAACGACTTGTTAATTAATGGTAAAAAAATAACCGGAATTCTAACTGAGCTTGTTGCGGAATCAGATAAAATTAATGCCGTAATCATTGGTATTGGAATCAATGTGAATCAGCAAGTAGAATCTTTTTCAGAAGAAATTAAAGATGTCGCTACATCCATTCGGTTGGAAGGAGGGAAACCAGTTTCCCGAGCGGCACTTGTTCAACAAATATTATTAAAACTTGAAAAATACTATTCTCTATATATGAGAGAAGGGTTTTATCCGATTAAGCTTTTATGGGAAAGTTATGCTATATCAATTGGTAAGGACATCATGGCTCGTACGATGAATGAAACGATTTACGGAAAAGCGATGGGGATAACCGATGAAGGAGTTTTACTGGTAAGAGAAGAGAGTGGGGAAATTCGTGAAATCTACTCGGCTGATATTCAAATACAGTCAGATTGAGAAGATGTTCAATAAGGATATTCTTTGATATAATGCAAGTGGGCAGTATCTTGGTAAGAACTGCACCTAATTTGTAAATTTCATAAAAACGTAATATTCTGCCTTGATCCATAATGGACGGGGACAGAGGGTCGAAACGCTAACGCAACCGCAGGGTCCTTCTGTCTTATTGAAGGATCCTTTATTTAGTTTCGTCTCCTCTAACAAAGGAGGAAGAAGAGTGAAAAAAACAACTAGTTTTCAGAAGATGAAAGAACATGGAGAGAAAATTTCGATGGTGACAGCATACGATTATCCTTCAGCTAAACTTACAGAAGAAGCGGGGGTGGAGATGATTTTAGTCGGTGACTCGCTTGGTATGGTCGTCCTTGGTTACGGCTCAACCGTTCCGGTTACATTGTCTGATATGATTCACCATACGAAAGCTGTCAAACGAGGTGCTCCTAATACTTTTACTGTGACGGATATGCCGTTTATGACGTATCATCTTTCGCGAGAGCAGACGTTATTATCAGCTCAACAGTTAGTTCAAGAAGGACAGGCAGAAGCAGTGAAAGTAGAGGGAGCTGGAAGAGTCATCGACATGATTGCTGCTCTTACAGAAGCTGGCATCCCCGTCGTTGCTCATCTCGGACTAACTCCTCAATCGGTTGGTGTGCTGGGTGGATATAAAGTCCAAGGGAAAACAGCTGATGATGCTCAAAAACTCATTGAGGACGCCAAAAGATGCGAAGAAGCAGGCGCGTTTATGCTTGTTTTAGAATGCGTTCCTCATCAACTTGCCCAACGTGTGTCAGAAGAACTGACTATCCCGACGATTGGAATTGGTGCTGGAGCTGCTGTTGATGGACAAGTATTGGTTTATCATGATATCATCACCTATGGTGTGGATCGTATCCCAAAATTCGTAAAAAAATATGGGGACGCCAATGAATTAATTCGCAGTAGCTTAGAGCAATTTGTCTTGGAAGTAAAAACAGTCCAATTTCCTGAAGAAAAACATACTTTTTCTATGAAAGAAGAAGAACTAACTTCCTTATACGGTGGAATAAAATAATGATGAAAATCACAACCATACAAGAACTAAGGCAGACAATCTCATCTTTAAAACAAAAAAATAGGACAATCGGATTTGTTCCTACGATGGGTTTTTTGCATGAAGGGCATTTGTCCTTAATGCAGGAAGCAAGAAAGAGTCATGATGTTGTGGTGATGAGTATTTTTGTGAATCCCTTACAATTTGGACCGAATGAAGATTTTGACCGATACCCACGTAATATGGAAAAAGACGAGCAATTGGCTCGAGATCATGGCGTAGATGTATTATTCCTTCCTAGTGTGGAGGAGATGTATCCGGAACCAGCTTCTGTACAAATGAAGGTTATTGAACGTGTGAATGTTCTTTGTGGACGAACACGAGTGGGTCACTTTGATGGAGTGGCTATTGTCGTTTCAAAATTGTTCCATTTAGTTCAACCTGATGTCGCATATTTTGGGCAAAAAGATGCCCAACAAGTTGCGGTCATAGAAGGACTAGTAAATGATTTTAATTTTCCACTTACCGTCGTTTCGGTTCCTACAATTCGGGAAGAAGATGGACTAGCTAAAAGCTCTCGCAACGTGTACCTTTCGCAAACTGAAAGAGAAAAAGCAGCTTATCTTTATCAAAGCCTCTTACTTGGTAAGCAGTTGATAGAGCAAGGAAAACGAAACCCGCTAGAGATAAGGCAAGAGATAATCTTATATTTAGAAGAACATACAAATGGAATGGTGGATTATGTTGAAATATACTCTTACCCACAATTAGATAGTATGAAAGAACTTCAAGGGAAGATCATTCTAGCACTTGCCGTTCATTTTCAAAAAGCACGATTAATTGACAACATCATAATCGATATCAGTCAACCAGGGAGGATTCATAATGTTTAGAACAATGATGAACGGGAAAATTCATCGGGCAACCGTTACAGAAGCAAATTTAAATTATGTCGGAAGTATTACCATTGACCAAGACATTTTGGATGCAGTGGGCATGGTCGCTAATGAAAAAGTGCAAATCGTGAATAACAATAATGGCGCACGTCTTGAAACGTATATTATATCCGGTGAGAGAGGGAGCGGTGTTGTTTGTTTAAATGGGGCAGCTGCTCGCCTCGTTCAAGTAGGAGATGTAATTATCGTCATATCTTATGCTCTTGTGTCAGATGAAAAAGTAGCTACTCACCAACCAAAAGTTGCTGTAATGAATGAGCATAATCATATTAAAGAGATGCTCTATACTGAACCCGAAGCCACGGTTATTGTATAAGGCACTTTTTGAATGCATTGTTGCTCTTACATCTATTTTTTGATGAAATCCTCCATGTTGCTTTTGATTCGCATCAAAAATAGATGTAAGATGCCCTTAAATTGATCTAAATATAGGTTTATAGACTGATTCGAAAAGCCGCATTCTTTGTGAAAGGCTCTTTTCGCATACTTTGTTGCTGTAGCATACAAAAAAGGATGGAAACACTCTTTTTATTCCTCATTCCGTGTTAAAAATGATGCGAAAAGATGCCCGAAGTCAATCTTCATCACGTATTGAGAGCTAATTCGAAAAGCCACAACCTTTGCGAAAACAGCTTTGTGAAAACAGGCTTGTATAAAATAATGAGGACTAACTCAAGGAGTTGGTCCTTTATTTATGGTTCTTTTCGTATATATTGTGGCAATTTCATTTTAATTTTGATTAAATCCTTCATATCACGTTGTTTTTATCAAAATAGACGAAAGGATACGCAAAACAAAGCTTTATCATAGATGATTAATTGATTCGAAAAGCCACAAATTTTGTAAATATATCCTTATTTATCCGGATTTTTCAGTGTTTTAGGCATTGTTTTGAAGAAGTCATTCGCTACGATTATGTGGTAAACTAACAAGGGATAGAGGAGTTTGAATATAGAAAACTAAGGCAAACTAATAGAGATAGAAACTAAAGGTAGTGATGGAAATGAAGTTAAAGCGAATGGTGGTCGTGGATTTAGAAACAACTGGAAATTCACCAAAAAAAGGGGATAAAATTATTCAACTTTCAGCAGTGATTGTGGAAGATGGAAAAATTATCGATCAATATACAACCTTTCTAAATCCCCATACCTCAATCCCTTTATTTATTGAAGAATTAACAGGAATCAACGAGGAAATGGTTCAGGATGCACCCGTTTTTGCAGATATTGCTCCAAAAATTAGAGAAATCTTAGCGGATTCGGTCTTTGTTGCTCACAATGTTCAATTTGACCTAACATTTCTTCTGGCAGAATTGGAGCAAGCGGGATATCCACTTTTTTCAGGGCCTACAATAGATACGGTTGAATTAGCTAAAATTATTTTACCGACTTCGGATAGTTTTAAATTAACGGAGCTTTCAGAACGCTTTGCCTATCAACATGACCAACCGCATCGTGCCGATAGTGATGCTATCGTAACTGCGGAATTATTGTTATTGTTTATTAAGCAAATAAATGATTTTCCACTAGTAACTCTCCGTATTTTAGAGGAGCTAGCCAGCTATTTAAAAAGTGATATTGGTATGATTATGCAAGCAACCATTCGAGCGAAAGAGAAGAAAGTCGAAGAACTTCCACAACAATTAGAAATATTCCGAGGGCTGGCTTTGCGTAAAAGGAAAAAAATCATTGATGTACATCCAAAACAAGCAAGTACATATCCACGTACGGAAAACGAAAAAAGAGAAATTTTAAGAAAACTACCAGGGTTTGAATCACGAGAAGGTCAAGTAGAGATGATGAATGAAGTGTATAACAGTTTTACTCATGATCGTCACTGTATGATTGAAGCTGGAACTGGAATTGGAAAGTCAATAGGCTACTTACTTCCTGCAGCGTATCGCGCTTATGAAACAGAAGAACCGGTAGTAATCAGTACTCATACGATTCAATTGCAAACACAACTGTTGCACAAAGAGTTACCAAACCTAGAACGCCTTCTGCCATTTTCATTGAACATCGCATTATTGAAAGGACAAAGTCATTATTTGAATATCTATAAATTCGAACAACTACTAGCTGAAGAAGACAGTCAGTATGATACAGTCATAACGAAGATGCAATTACTCGTTTGGTTATTAAAGACTGAACATGGGGATGTTGATGAATTAAACTTATCTAGTGGTGGACGAATTTTTTGGAATCGATTAAAGCATGACAATTGGTCTCTTTCAAAAACGGAGAACCCGTGGCTAGATAGGGACTTTTATGCTCATGCAAAACAAAAAGCTGCAGTCGCTCATCTTATTATTACAAATCATAGTATGTTATTAACAGATGTGAAAACTATGGGGACAATTTTACCGAAATATCAATATTTAGTTCTTGATGAAGCTCATCATGTTGAAAGTGTGGCGAGAAGATACTTAGGAAGCTCAGTCGATTTTATATCAGTGCGCTTTTTAATGGGACAACTAGGGACCCTTGAACAAAAACAGTTGTTTTATAAACTCGATGAACTCATCCACCGTCACGCATTGGCTGTGCCGTATAATCCATTTGAATTAGATTCACTAATCGGTGAGTCCTTTGAAAACATTCATGAATTATTCCAGTTACTAGGTCAAACAGTACTACAGTTTCATAGATCAAAAACCAATCAAAAAGTAACCGTCTCGCTGGAGCAAACGATGAGAAAACCGCTTATCTACGCCGCAGAGCGTGTATATAGCAGTGTAGGGGATGTTGAAAAGAACTTACGCATGATAGTCGAACAAATTGTAGAAGCGTATAAATGGCTTCCTCATCGTGATAAAGTGTTTATTCAAGAATGTTATGCCTTTCTCACACAATGGAATGAATTTGGAATGAATGTAGAAAGTATGTTATTGAAACCTGACAATGAAGATGTGGTCTGGCTAGAAGGTGATGTTCGTTCGATCCCGAATAGCCTTGAATTGACGTTGCAACCGATATCAGTAGGACCTGTGTTAGTTCAGTCTTTATATTCCAAAAAGAAAAGCATTGTTTTCACATCTGCAACGTTAACTGTCAAACATTCCTTTGCCTATTTTCAACAAGCTTTAGGGTTAACTGAAAATGTTGGAACGTTTCGATTTCCTTCTCCTTTTGCCTTTAAAGAGAAGTCTAAATTGCTAATTCCAACAGATATTCCCGATATTCAATCCGTCTCAATTGAAGAGTATTCAGAATCGATTGCGGGTCATTTAATCCCTATTGCAGAGGCTACAAAAGGGAGAATGTTGATTTTATTTACTTCCTATGAAATGCTGAAGTTAACTTATGACTTGATGAAAGAAAGCGGCTTACTTGACGATTACATTTTGATGGCACAAGGAATTACAGGTGGAAGTCGTCAACGGCTAACCAAAAATTTTCAGCGGTTTGAAAAAGCGATATTATTTGGAACAAATAGCTTTTGGGAAGGTGTAGACATTCCAGGGGATGATTTATCCTGCTTAGTCATGGTTCGCCTTCCGTTTGCATCTCCCAGTGAACCGGTTACGAAAGCGAAAAGTAAAAAACTCCAGCAATCAGGGATAAATTCGTTTTCTCATTATTCATTACCAGAAGCGGTTATCCGTTTTAAACAAGGAGTTGGACGACTACTACGAAGAAGTTCAGATAAGGGTCTCATTCTAATATTTGATCGGAGAATTTTGACGGCCCGTTATGGAACGGAATTTTTAGAATCGATTCCAGATATTCCAGTAAGTGAAGTACCTCTAGACGGAATTCTCGATACAATAAATTCGTGGTTATAACTATTTTTTTGAAAGAGTTGCTCTCATAAATTCCTCTCATTAACACACGCTATAAAAGACAACAGCTTGAAGGACTGAGAAAATGAGATGCTTACTATGGTTGATTTGTTTATTATGGGTCTCAACACTACCTGCAAACGCTGCAGAAAAAACGATGATTGATTTTAAAGTAGAGGAAAATGAAGTGGTGTTTTCCTACTTGCCACTGGATTCTGGTGAATGTGCCATTCTCCATTTACCTAATAATCGGAACTTTCTAATCAATGCGGGTGTAAAAGAAGATGAAGAGGAAATCTTTCAGTTTCTGCGTCAATTTCACATTGAAAAACTAGATGGGATTTTATTAACATCTATGGTGAATTCAACGACTATACAAAATTTGCAAAAAAAGTACGGAATGGAAGAATTGGTTTTGCTCGCTCCGCTAACGATTAATGCCAAAAGTCTCTTTCTAAAGCAAACGACAATTTCTAAAGGAGAAAAGTGGTCGATAGATGAAGGTGTAGAGATTGAAGTGAACTATGAAGGAGAGGGTGTTAATTTCCTCATCAAGTTCCATAATCATGAGCTATTTTGGATGGAAAACTTGAATGAGAATATTGAAGGGATTCACCTAAACCAAGAGTTACAGAAAGTAAATATTTTGAAACTCCCTCTATGGTCGAAGTCGTATTTTGTATCTGATAAATTTATTCATCATTTAGATGCACAAACAGCGGTTATTGGCAATAACGGCACTGTAATCAAAAAAAATGAAGATTTATTAGAAGCATTTTATGAAACCTGGGTGGATGTTTATTTTACTAAACAAAATGGATTAATTTCGATTAAATTTAATAAAAATAATTATGAAGTTTTAACTTTTCCCAAAAATTCATTTATCGACAAGTAGTATGAGGAATAAAAAAGAAGCAAGTCCTACTATGGACTTGCTTAGTTATGTGGTGTGTGAATTAGAATAGATTAATTTTCTGTTATTTTGTTGTAGAAACCACTGTTGAAGCTGATATAATGTGTTTGAGGGTTTGTCTATGATTATTTTTGCCAAAATAATCATCAGTATGAGTAACAATAATTGCTAGTAGGAGGAAAAGGAATGGAAAGCAAAATCGAAGTCATTTCAACATTACGCATTCAAAACACCCCTGATTTATATAAAATAGTGGATGTTTTGAATCGCACATTGAAAGAGAAGGATTTAATGTTTGGGTTAGCCTTAGACGGAGAAGATCAAGAACAAGCTGTTTTTACGATCTATCGTACATAAAGTGGTGGTTTTATGAATAAGGGAATCATAATCTCAATTATCCTCTTTTTCTGCCTCTTAGGATTAGGAGTTAATATTTATTTGAATGCGCGTGAGCCTTTTGAATCCGCAAAGGATTATGCCATCAATCAGTCAATAGAAAACACTGAGATTCAAGAAGTACTTGAAACATATTATTACAATGGAAAAGAATCATTAGTATCAGTTGTAGGCCTCAATGCAAAAAATGAAAAATTAATTGCTTTTGTACCTGAAAATAAAAAGAAAGAAATAACCGTACAAAAATGGGCCAATGGAATGTCTGAAAATGAAGCACTAACGAAATTGAAGAATGAAAAGACAATAAGCAAACTTGTCTCGACTCAACTAGGATTAGAAAATGTGGGTCCAGTCTGGGAAATTGCGTATCTAGATCAAGAAGAAGATTTAAATTATTATTATATTTTGTTTGAAACGGGAGAATGGTGGAGATCAATAGAAAACTTGTAAAGAAATCTCATTGCCAGCATGTATAGTATCAATCAATGCGGGTTCTGAAGAGGAAAGCGGTTTTAAAACAAGTTTCTTCAATCTATTTGCTGAATAGATTAGAAAAATCAATGAAATCTATTGATACCGTGCATGTCAAATTGTATAATTAGCAAATTGCATGTATAATAACGATAATTACATATGAGTGTTTATTTGTTTTGGAGGGAAATAACGTGAAAACTACAATAAGTGAAGTTAGTAAATATGTTGGAGAAGAAGTCACATTAGGCGCTTGGCTTGCTAACAAGCGTTCTAGTGGAAAAATAGCTTTTCTACAACTTCGTGATGGTACTGGATTTATTCAAGGAGTTGTTGTGAAAAGTGAAGTTGGAGAAGAGGTTTTTAAACAAGCCAAATCGCTAACACAAGAAACGTCACTTTTTGTTACGGGGGTTGTGCAGGAGGATACTCGCTCTCCATTTGGATATGAATTGCAAGTGAACAGTGTAGATGTTATTCATGAAGCAGTCGACTATCCTATTACGCCGAAGGAGCATGGAACCGAATTTTTGATGGATCACCGCCATCTTTGGTTACGTTCTAAACGTCAACACGCCGTAATGAAAATTCGTAATGAAATCATTCGAGCAACATATGAATTCTTTAATAAAGAAGGATTTGTTAAAGTCGATCCTCCTATTTTAACAGGAAGTGCACCAGAAGGTACGACAGAGTTATTTCATACCAAATATTTTGATGAAGATGCGTTTTTGTCGCAAAGTGGACAGCTTTATATGGAAGCGGCAGCGATGGCCCTTGGTAAAGTGTTCTCATTCGGGCCGACGTTTCGTGCAGAAAAATCCAAAACTCGTCGTCATCTAATTGAGTTTTGGATGATCGAACCGGAAATGGCATTCTATCAATTTGAAGATAACTTAAAAGTTCAAGAAGAATATGTATCGTATGTTGTTCAGTCGGTCCTTGAAAATTCTACGTTAGAATTAGATCGTTTAGGAAGAGATACATCTAAGTTAGAAAAAATTAAAGTGCCATTTCCGCGCATAACCTATGATGATGCGCTTAAATTTCTACATGAAAATGGATTTGATGATATTCAATGGGGAGATGACTTTGGTTCTCCTCATGAGACGGCGATTGCAGAAAGCTTTGATATGCCTGTGTTTATCACGCATTATCCAACCAGCTTAAAACCATTTTATATGCAACCTGATCCGAATAATGAGGATGTCGTTCTCTGTGCAGATTTAATAGCTCCTGAAGGATATGGAGAAATCATTGGTGGGTCAGAACGTATTCATGACACTGAATTACTGCAAAAACGTGTAGAAGAACATGATTTAGACGCTGAGGCGTATAAATGGTACTTAGAGACACGTCAATATGGATCAGTTCCACACTCAGGCTTTGGACTAGGTCTAGAACGAACAGTAGCGTGGATTAGTGGAGTGGAACATATTCGTGAATCAATCCCGTTCCCCCGTCTTTTAAATCGTCTTTATCCATAAAGATTCCCATGTATTGCTATACATGAATCGTCTTAAGGCCACGTACAATGATAAAGTACGTGGCCTCTCGTGTTTTAAAATTCACGAAATATCCGATAATTTGTAAGATTTAATGATTAAGTAAGGGGAAATTACTGAGATGAAATAACATTATTCTTCGTGAAAATAGGCTTTTGATTGAACAATTTCAACACTTCCCACCTTCACGAAGCCAATTTTATCTTCCCGTGATATACTAAAATTGAGGTGTCTGAAATGGATTATAAACAACTTTTGTTGACATGGTTAGAAAAAGGAAGCATTCAGCTCCCCAACATGTTACTCTCCCATTATTCAAAAATGAACATCGCAGAAACAGAGCTTGTTCTGCTGATACAGATATTATCTTATCAACAAAAAGGGATAAGATTTCCCACCCCTGAACAGCTGGCGAGTACGATGACTATATCGTCGGAACACAGTAGTTCGATTCTTCGTCAACTCTTACAAAAAGGTCTTCTAACAATCGAAGAGGGGACTTCTCCTGAAGGGATTCGATATGAGCAATATTCACTTCAATCGCTCTGGGAAAAAATGATATCTACTTTAGAACTAGAAGAAAAATCAAGTAATCTTCAACAAAACTTGATGGATGAAGGTGATTTATACAAAGCTTTTGAACAAGAATTTGGACGACCCTTATCTCCAATTGAAGTAGAAACACTTTCCATGTGGATAGATCAAGATCATCAAAATACAACCATTATTAAAGCAGCGCTTAAAGAAGCGGTGATTTCAGGAAAAGTCAATTTTAGGTATATTGATCGCATTTTGTTCGAGTGGAAGAAAAGTGGTGTGAACACAATCGAACAAGCAAGAGCACATAGCGAACGCTTTCGACAAAAACAACCACAACGAGAGAAAAAAGAAATACCAAGAAATAAATCCGTTCCGTTTTATAATTGGCTGGAGCAATAGTAATAAGGTGGAGAAGCTATGTTAAATATAAACCAAATTCGGTTCTGTCTAGATGAAATGAAAAAAATGTATCCAGAAGCTCATTGTGAGCTTGTACATGACAATCCATTTGAACTCGTTATTGCCGTTGCTCTATCAGCACAGTGCACAGACGTCTTAGTCAATAAGGTTACAAAGGAGTTATTTAAAAAATACAAAACCCCACAAGATTATCTTGACGTTTCGATTGAGGAATTACAGCAAGATATTAAATCTATTGGGTTGTTTCGAAACAAGGCAAAAAACATACAAACTCTCTGCACTCAACTATTAGAAAAGCATGATGGAGTAGTACCAAATACTCGCGAGGATTTAGTAGGTTTAGCCGGAGTTGGTCGGAAAACAGCTAATGTTGTTCTATCCGTTGCTTTTCATGTTCCCGCATTGGCGGTTGACACTCATGTTGAACGAGTCAGTAAACGGTTAGGTATTTGTCGTTGGAAGGATAATGTCTTAGAAGTAGAAAAAACATTAACGAGGAAAATTCCAGAAAAAGAGTGGAACGTAACGCATCACCGTCTCATCTTCTTTGGTCGTTATCATTGTAAAGCCCAAAATCCACAGTGTGTCGAGTGTCCACTTCTGCCCCTTTGCAGGGAAGGGAAGAAGAGGTTGAAAAAGAAGGAGATTACTCATGGAGTGTAATATTCCGTCACAATTAATTCATCCGCTTTTTTTTCAAGCTTCTTGTTCAGTCGAACAAAACATTGGAAGGAATTCCAATTGGATACACGAGCTTTTTCCATTTGAAATTATGTATTACACGAACGAAAAAAGTGATGAGCCTTTTCCTTGGCAAAATCCAGAAAATTATCTTAAAGAAATTTTTTCAGAGTGGGAATGTATACAAAATAAATTAAATTCACTATTTGCTGAGCGATCTAACGAGTTAGACGTAAAAATGAAAAAAGGGGTCTCTCTCTTGTTTAAGCTTTTATTTTGGAGCAATGACAAACCGGTCTCATTGGATAGCTGGCAAAAGTCAATTTTAGAGTATTCCTATAAGCCAGTGAATGTAATTGAAAGGCTAGATTTTGTCATTGCTAGACCAGTGGCTTACCCTTCATTTATACAGCTAAATGAATTGATGAATGAGCAATACAAACAAGGAATGAAAAAAATAGCCATCAAAAAAAGAAGACCGCCTGCTTAATAATTGGTAGGCGGATCTTCTTTTTTATATCATATTTATGACGTTGTGGTCGTTTCATTCCCTTCTGAGGAGTCATCACCTTCGTTACCATCTACCGGTTCATCATCTTCCCCTCCTGATGAATCACCATCACCGTCACCATTATCGTCATCATCACCGTCACCATTACCGTCACCGTCACCGTCACCGTCACCGTCACCGTCACCGTCACCGTCACCATTACCATTACCATTACCATTACCGTCACCATTACCTTCTTCGCCGTTACCATCATCATTTTCTTCATCGTCATTTGAAGGTTTTTCCTCAGGTATTTCAATGAGTATGGAAATCGGTTCACTTGCTTGTTCACCTGCAACAGCAATCACTTGGAATTGATAAATTCCGCCTGGCTGAACATTTTCAACATTTAAACCTAATTCTTTTGTAGTCGTAAGCTCTGTAAAAGGACCTTCATCAAGGGAGCCGGATACTTGAAATTGTACATCTTTGTTTTCTTTATGGTCGTATTTCCAAGTTAATTCAATAGAATTTTCTTTTTTCTTATATTTTGCCTTTAAGTTTTGTGGTGAAACAATTTTATCAAATTGTTTTGAATAATTCGTTGGCTGAGTTCCCTGAACGAACAATTCATAAATGATTTTATCTTTTGGTGTGTACTCACTTGGAAGTTTGGCTGGATTTGAGCCTACTTCAACCGGTGATTCAATGACAGAGGCAGGTTTTTTAAAATCGGCCGTGTCGACACCTTGAGATACGTGGCTCATGATGCTTCGGAAAATTCCAGCTTGAGTTACGCTTTGTCTTTCTTCTGGTGTTAAATAGCCTTTTTTATCATCATAACCTGTCCAGACGGACAAGGTGTAGTTCGTGGTATAACCAACAAACCACGAATCAGGTGCATTTCGAGAACTAATACCTAACTCTTCAAGTTGAGCATCCTCGAAGTTTGTTGTACCTGACTTTCCGGCTAAAGGAAGACCAGAAATTTTTGTGCTTCTTCCAGTGCCACTCGGATGATCGATTACACTTTTTAGCATATCGGTAACCATATATGCAGTAGAATCCTTCATCGCTATGGTAGGCTCAGAAGTAAAATCTACCTCAGAACCATCGCGAAGTTCAATTCGTGAAATAGAGTGAGGTTCATTATACAAACCATCATTTCCAAAAGCAGCAAAAGCAGCAGCCATCTGAAGAGGGCTAGTTTTCATTTCATCAGTACCAGCGGCACCACCAATTGAGGCACTCTCATAGTAATTTTCTAAGTCAATGCCTAAACCATTAATGAATTTCTTCGCTTTTTCAGGACCTACTTCTTTAAAAGTCTTTATCGCAGGGATGTTTCGAGAATCCCAGACAGACTCCCTCATAGTGATGGGTCCTTTAAATTGTTTATCCCAGTTTTTTGGTGACCATCCTTTATCTCCTTCATAAGGTTCATCATCAATCAAATGGTAAGTTGACCAATTTAAATTTTCGATTGCAGGTGCATAATCGATCAAGGGCTTGATTGCCGAGCCAGGTTGTAAACTTGCTTGAGTGGCAAAATTGTAGCCCCAATCAACCGACTCTTTTCCTCGGCTACCTATTGCTCGAACTGCGCCTGTTTGCGTATCTAATAACGTGACACCAGCTTGAAGTGTGTTCGCAAGCTCTTCCCTAGAGGAATAGCTAAGAATACTGTCATTCGTTAGGACGCTATTTACTTGTTTTTGAGCATCTGGATCAAAAGTAGTATAAATCTTCAATCCATCAGAGATGTCATATCCTTGTTTTTCAATTTCTTGAATCACCATGAAAATAAAAATATTATAATCTTCTTCCTCAGCGGATGCTCTTTCTTCTTCTTTAAGAAGTGTTTCGGTTACATTAATTTCCAGAGCTGCATTCATCTCTTCTTCGGTAATTTTTCCATGTTGGTTCATGAGCTTTAACACAATGTCTCGGCGCTTTTGAGCATCTTCTGGATATACAAACGGATTATAGTTATTAGGACTCTGTGGCATTCCAGCGAGCTGGGCAGCTTCATGAAGTTCTAATTCACTTAATTCCTTTCCATAGTAGTAATCTGAGGCAGTTGCAATCCCGTAAATACGACCACCCATTAAAATTTTATTGGCGTACATTTCGAAAATTTCTTCTTTTTCATATTTTTGTTCTAGTTGAATGGCAAGCCATGCTTCTTTTGCTTTTCTTTCTAATGTTTTATCGGTACTGAAAAAGTAGTTCTTTACGACTTGCTGTGTAATAGTCGAGGCTCCTTCAGAACCAAAACCACGGGTAATGTTAGCTAGAACAGCTCCACCCAAACGGATCGGATCAATCCCGTGATGATCAAAAAAGCGAACATCCTCAGTTGCAATAATCGCATCTCTCATGGTTGGAGGAATTTCATCAAATTCAACATATTTTCGATTTTCTTCTGATCCTATTTTTGTGACGAGATCTCCGTTCATATCGTAAATCTCGGATGAAAGGGTGTCTTTTAGAATTGCTTCATCCAAATCAGGTGCATCACTTACATAATAAGCAAACAATCCACCACCAGTTATTAATCCCAGTAGTCCTAAGATAAACATAAACAGAAATAGCTTTTTTAAAATCGAGCGCTTTTTCTTCGTTTTCTTCTTAGATGTTTGCTGGGATTTGCGGCGTTCTTCTCTTGACTTATAGTCACCAGCCATTGATATTTCCTCACTTTCTTTCATTAAAAGGTTCGTTTAGCATAAATGATAATTTATCCAGAATTTTAAGGTAGTCCAGTCTAGGTTGCAAGCCAATTATAATAGCGTGACTATGTTCAGTAATCTCCTCTTTTGTCATCGACTTTCTTCCACCTTTGTCCATTCGCTCCCAGTAAAACAGAAGAACTGGAAAAGGAAGCAGGAATACTTCATCAGTAGAAGAAAAACGTAAAATAACAAAGGCGATTCCGTTTTGTTGTATAACTTTTTTCATATGCTGTATTTGATGAGTGTGAAAGTTAGCTAACGGAAAAGAAGTTCTATTTTTTGTTTCCTTAGCTTCAAAATCGATATACATACCTTTGAAGACACCGTTATAATCGGTGGTGGAAGCTTGTTTGAAATAGGCTTCCTTAATAACTGCAGCGCTCCGTTTAGGGTAATCCACTTGAACAATTTGAACAGGAGTAGGTTTTTTATGTATAACCGCTCGGTCATGTTCAAGGTAGTATGCATGGGTTTCATTCAAGTCTTCTTCTAAGGTCATTCCACGATTACTATAGGAATGATCTTTCTTTATTTGATTGGTCCTCTTTTTCTCGGTATTGGATTGAGTTGGTTTGTATAATTTTCCGTTTGGATATCGAAAATTCAATCTTTTTCACCTCACAAGCTAAACATATCATATCAAAAAGTGCAAAAAAATGTGTGAATAAAAAGACCGAATTTCTCCAAACTTAACGATATACAGCCAGGGGAGGAGAATTGATGAAAAAAAGCTATTGCTTTCACCCATTATTGAAGAATATCTCCATCTTGGATAATGATCAGGTGATTGTTCAAAAAATATATGAACTTACCGCTCGGTTTAATATCGATAATGTTTCGAGAACAAAAGCATATGAAAATTTATTTCTTCTTCATCCTGAAATGAGGTGGTCGTATTTAGCTTCGATGGTATCTAGAAATGCGGGTTGGAATATGACGGATCTCCAGAGCCCTATGTTTTCTACATTATTATCCGAAAAGACTAGATTCCATATGTTTTATACGTATGAGAAAGCGAATTGGTTTATTTTTTCTGATGCGTTTCCTCAACTCCTTATTTACTCCTATTCGACGTATTTACAGAAGAATAGGTTTCATTTATTGTCCAATTTTTTAATTTCTCGTTTTATGCAGGAAGAATGGCGATATTATTGGGAGAACAAAAACAATGAACGACTGTTATTTTCCCTAATTGTCAATGAACAAAACCTACTTGAAGAACCTCTCTTGAAGCACCCTTTGTATAAAAGAAAGGTGTTTCACTCACTATCCTATCTATTTCAAAATTTTTTCCATTTAAGTAGTGTGATTTTCCCCACAAGAAGAGGAGAGCTATACGGTGGCAGTGTAACACAGTTCACGAAATTAAATAAGAGAATTTCCTTTGGGAAAAAACTCGCCAGGTTATTATTCGACCCAGAACTATTCCATGAATTTTTGGATTTTAGCTTTCATCAAAATCATACGGGTTCTCGAGTTGATTATGAACAATATTTAGCGGAGGAAAAACTGATTACAACACCTTGGCTTCGTCTATCGTGGCCGATAGTCACACATCATATACACGAAAAAAGGGATTGGACAACTAAGCGAAGACCATTACCAGGTTGGGAGCAGGAAATCACTCCTTTTAAAGAAAAAAACATCACAAGTTGGTTTTTACAGAAACGATTCGAAATCCAATCATGTATGAAAATAATGCAAAGTTTTAAAAAATAGCAAGGGGCAGCCCTTGCTATTTCGGAATATACTTTATTATGTTGCAGGTCGGTTTGGACCTTCTAACTTAGGATTTCCATAGCCTGCTTTTCGTTGTTCTTTTGACTCATTTTTGGACTTTGGTTGTTTTTTTACCATTCTATCCACCTCCAGTTCTTATTTTCTCTAATAAGTGTAAATTCATGCGAAATAGTTGTCGAAATTCCTGTTTTTCCTGCATGGGAAAAACTTTTTTTGTCAAATCTCTTCTAGTTTTGTCAAGGCGGAAGGTGTTTGTTAATCTATCTCGAAATCATATTTTAAAGAAAAGAGGAGGTTATACAGATGGTGAAAGAAGAAGTATTAGCAACTTTAACTGATTTAGACGTCATGCTTTCGATTTTAGATAATAAAATAACCGACTGCATTACCACTGAAGTTCAGGAAGCCACTCAACTAGAATTGAATTTAATGAAGATTCACCAATCCCTCCAGCTAGCTGAAAAAAAAGTCAAACTTATTAAAGATATTCGTCAACTTAAATCCACCTATCAAAAGCCGCCAGAGGCCGTTCTTGAACTAGGATCATAATCCATATACAATAAAAAAAGTAGCCAATTGGCTACTTTTTTATAATTTAGCAAGATTAATGGAATATCTTTATTTACATATTCCTTCAGAGCTTCCAATATGTATTTGAGATCTTAAAAAAGAAGGGAAGAGAGAAATGGATTCATTCATTGATTTAACTGAAGAACTCTATCACATAAATGATGATTTACAACAGATTTATCTTGCGAAAAGAGAGTCTGGCGAGAAAGGGGATTTTTATTTAGAAGTAAAACCTTATGCGGATAAAGTAAAACGAATTTCAGATGAATGGGGAAATGAGGCTTTAAAGTGGATAAGTACTAAGCATCCAAAGTATATTCACCCTATGCAAATTCAGCAAACCATGGAAAACTTTGAATTGGTTTCTGTACAGGCTTTTTTTCCTGAAACAAGCTTTAAGCGATTTCAAAGTTATCATCAATCGATTCAGTTTATATTAAAAAGCATTTTAGATGAAGAAAGACGGTAAGTTGATGGAAAAGGAGTTCGCTGGCTTACAGGGTTTTCTATAAAGATGAAAAATACTTTTTTTATTTATTGAAAAACCTAGATAAACAAAAAAAAGGCCATATGGCCCCAAGCGGTTTTTATGAAAGCGAGTGCATTTTATTATAGCGAAATGAAGATGGGTAGTAATCAGAAGGAATAAGAGCACCATTTCGTTCTAGAGATTGAATTAAGATCGAATACTCTTTTAGGGATATCTCGTTTAAAATATAAATGTTCTTAGCAAAATCTAATAATTCGTTTAATTCCTCAGGATCATGTTGGCGTCTTTGATTAAACAATTCTTTTAACTGTTGAACATTCATTTTTTTTCCTCCTTGGATGATCGTTCAATTCGAACGTCTATTTACAAATAGCGTACCATAGGAATTGGAAATTTGGATTTGTGAGAAAAATGAAACTTCCGACAGAATTTTTAGGATTCGACAATTTTAAATGGAGTCACACCATTTCCACTAGATGACATATGCTAGTAGAAAGTAAGTTCACAGGGAGGAATCCACATGAATAGACGCCAGCGCTTTCAATATTATCGACCTCAACCTCCAAACCCATATTCATATCAAGGTGGGCATCCATTCCCTCCGTTACCGTATATGAATATGGGAAATCAAGGGGTGCATCCTTCGCCGTTGCATCAGCAAGCAGTTTATCAAAATTTTCCTTCCCACGAGATACCATCAGGTAATCAATGGAATGCACCAGCGTACGCTACTCCATATCAACAAAGTAAATATTTTCAAAATCCATTACAAGAAGAGGATGATTACTACCCAGCACCGCCACAGTCGGTATATGCAAATCCTTATCCTAAGGGTAGCTATTCAATAAAAAAGCAAAAAGGAGGAGTCAGTTCAATCATGAATTCTTTTAAGGGTCAGGATGGTAGCGTCGATGTAAATAAAATGATGAACACAGCAGGACAAATGGTAGGTGCAGTGAATCAAGTGTCGTCATTAGTTAAAGGCCTTGGAAGCATGTTTGGATAAAACATAGTTTTTTTGTTGGATTAGCTCGAAACGGATAGAAAGAAAGAGAAAACTCAGTGCTGAATTAGCGTGAGTTTTCTCTTTTTTGTTGAAAATCAGATCATTTGTCAAAGTTGTTGTGATGAGCAGGGCACTTCCATATACCTGACGCCTTAGGGCAGCCACTTTCGCTTTTCGTGATCCAGCTACAGTGGCTAGGGACTCGGGCATTTGTCAGCCCCCTGCGTGAAGCAGGCTTCACTACGTGTACTGCCAGATGCCTGCCGTCCCTGGGCAGCCACTTTCGCTTTTCTATTTGATTTCTATGGATTTTCCTTTTTTCTTTGGAAGGATGAGTTTTAGTAGTCCGTCTTGGTAGGATGCTGTGGCATTTCGTTCGTCAATTGGTGTAGAGAGTGGGATAGTGCGTGACGAGCGATGAAAGGCTTTTTTCTTGGTTGCTTTGTTTTGGAGTGTGTCCTTTTTCTCCAGCATTTCATTTTGTTCAACGGAAATGGTTACATAGTTTTGAAGAATATCGATGGTTAATTGATCTTTTTTAACGCCTGGTAATTCAGCAGTAATAATATACTCAGATGTGGTTTCTTCTGAGTCGACAGGGAAGCCTCCAAAGGGATGAGGAGATGAAAAGAATTCATCGATGCTAGATAGCAATCCTTTAACCGGTCGCTCATGGAAAAATTCATTCATGGTTTTCATTATGTCTCCAAAAGGTTCCCGTTGATTTTTAGCTGGTCGATTTGAATTTTGTTTTTCCATAATTATTCCTCCTTTAAAATGGAAATTCATTTTGATTTATCTTATGCTATAAGTTGAAAGTTGTGAGATAGCCTAAAGAAATATAAATCGCTAAAAGGAGTGTATATGATGATGAACCAGAGAATTTCGACGAATGGATTAGCTTATTATGATCGCGGAGAAGGAGAAGTGGCACTTTTTCTACATGGTTTTTGTGGGAGCAGTGCCTATTGGGATGAAGTGGCTCCGCTGCTAGACACTCATCGAGTCATTTTAGTCGACCTTAGAGGACATGGGAAGTCTAGATATGATACCCCGGTAAAGTCTATAGAAGAACTGGCTTTTGATGTGCATAATCTTGTCATGGAATTAGGTGTTGCCCCGTTTCATTTATTTGGGCATTCTCTTGGTGGATACATTACGTTAGCGTATGTAGAACAATTTCCTCACGAAGTGAAAGGGTTTGGTCTCATTCATTCAACGGCTTTTCCTGATACCGTTGAAGGACAGTGGAATCGCCTTAAAGCCATCGAACAAATAACAGAAAAAGGATTGCCTTCGTATCTTGATGAATTAATTCCCAAATTATTTGCAGAAAAAAATCACATTCATTACAAGGAAAAATTGTATTGTATTCGTCAAATTGGGCTAGAAACGAAGCCCCAAGCCGCAAAAGATCTTCTTGCTGCAATGCGAGTAAGGGCAGATAGAAGAAGCATAATCGATAACTCTAATGTTCCTGTCTTACTTCTATCGGGGGAAATGGATGCAATTGTGCCGGTAGAAAAAGTGTTTTCCTCAGATAAACCTCATATAAAAAAAGTGATCTTAAAAGATTCAGGTCATATGGGGATGATTGAAGAACCGGAGCGAGTGGTGATAGAGTTGAAGCAATTTATGTGGAAGTCGGAAGAGAAATGAGGTCAATGGAAAGTAAATTAGTTTATTAGTTTTGCTTTCTCTCCGAACAAATATTCGCTACAATGTGGGAGAGGTGAAAGAAATGTTTCAAAAGAAATCATTACTAGATGTAATCCAGCTACTGCAAACAGATACATTGTTTAAGGATCAAATCGTTCATTGGGAGACCATTAATGAAAAAGAGGGAAAAACGGCTTCTTTCCCACAAAATCTTCACCCAAAGTTAAAAGAGACCTTAAGTAAAAGAGGGATTCATGATTTATATACTCATCAATTAAGTGCGTTTGAAACAGCAATGAAGAGGCAGAGCTTTACAGCTGTTACCCCTACGGCATCTGGGAAAACGCTCTGTTATAACCTGCCCGTGCTACAATCAATATTAAATAATAATTCGGCCCGTGCATTATATTTATTTCCAACGAAAGCTTTGGCTCAAGATCAAAAAAGCGAACTTAATGAACTAATTGAACAAGTAGATATGTCAATTAATAGCTACACATATGATGGAGACACAGCGGCAAATATTCGCCAAAAAGTAAGGAAAGCTGGTCATATTGTTATGACCAATCCAGATATGCTTCATTCAGCAATTTTGCCGCATCATACAAAATGGGTATCACTGTTTGAGAATTTACAATATGTGGTCATTGATGAACTTCATACTTATCGAGGGGTATTTGGTAGTCATGTGGCAAACGTAATACGGAGATTACAACGGATATGCTCCTACTATGGTAGTAAGCCAACCTTTATTTGTACATCTGCCACAATCGCAAACCCTAAAGAACTTGCGGAAGAACTGACCGGTTCGACCATGGAATTAATCAATAATAACGGATCCCCAAGTGGGAAGAAGCATTTTGTTTTTTATAATCCCCCGATTGTCAACAAGCCGCTAAATCTTCGCCGAAGCGCTACACTAGAGGTGCGAAATATCGCTGGAGAGCTTTTGAAGAATAGAATTCAAACCATCGTCTTTGCACGTAGTAGAGTAAGAGTGGAAATTATCTTGACGTATCTACAAGAACTCGTAAAACAGCAACTCGGCCCGAAATCCATCAGAGGATATCGAGGGGGCTATTTGCCAACACAAAGAAGAGAAATTGAGAAGGGATTAAGGTCCGGAGATATTTATGGAGTGGTCAGTACCAATGCCTTAGAGCTAGGCGTAGACATTGGTCAGCTTCAAGTGTGCGTGATGACAGGTTATCCAGGAACTATTGCAAGTGCTTGGCAACAAGCCGGGCGAGCGGGAAGGCGACACGGGGAATCGCTAGTGATAATGGTAGCGAGTTCGAGTCCATTAGATCAATACATTATTGAAAATCCCGCTTATTTTTTTCAAAAGTCACCTGAAACAGCTCGAATTAACCCAGATAACATGGTCATACTAGTTGACCATGTCAAGTGTGCGGCCTATGAGCTTCCTTTTCGTAGAGAAGATCAATTTGGCAAGCTTGACGTTGAAGATATCTTGGAGTTTTTACACGAAGAAAGAGTTTTACATGAAAATGGCGAGAAGTTTTATTGGATGAACGATGCCTTTCCTGCTCACAATATTAGTTTGCGATCGGCTTCACAAGAAAACATCATTATTATTGATACAACAAATATAGCAACTGTAAAAGTTATCGGTGAGATGGATCGATTTAGTGCAATGACTTTGCTACATGACGAAGCGATTTATATTCATCAGGGGATTCAATATCAGGTAGAAAAACTTGATTGGGAAGAGAAAAAAGCATTTGTTCGAGAAGTGGATGTTGATTATTTTACGGATGCAAATCTAGCGGTATCACTTAACGTACTTGAAGTAGATAAAACCAATCAGGATAAAGAAATAGTGTGTGAGTATGGAGATGTGTCTGTTCGAGCAATGGCAACCATATTTAAGAAAATAAAATTTGATACCCATGAAAATATTGGTTCAGGCCCTATTCACTTGCCAGAAGAAGAACTTCACACCTCATCGACATGGTTCTCTTTCTCCCAACCACTTGCCTCCCTATCAGACGAGCGCTTGGAAGCGGGATTGATCGGGATCAGTCACGCACTTCATGCCATTGTTCCCTTATTTGTAATGTGTGATCCACAAGATATCGCGATTGTTCCTCAAGTGAAAGCATCTCATAATGAAAAAGCTACCATTTTCATTTATGATCGCTACCCTGGGGGTGTCGGACTAAGTGAAAAGGTGTTTGGAAACATTGGGGAAATATTAGAAGAAGCCAAGAAAATGATTTCTAAATGTCGATGCCATGACGGCTGTCCATCATGCATTGGAACGGAACAATCTTCAAATACTGTAAAAGGGGATGCACTGAAATTATTGGCGATTTTGTTAACGGTAGGTGTGGAAGGAAAGGATTAAGTGAGGATGAAAAATAAATTAAACCGAATGAAAAAGCATATTGTTCGAGAGGCGCAAGTTGACACTAAGAAGAAGGAAGTCTCACAAACTGTGCCCGCTGTATCTATTCCCTATTGGAATCAATGGGAAAAGGTGAACACCTCAATATATAGTATTGACGAACAATACTGCTTTATTAAAGAGAGTCGATATCCTCTTACCTATCAGCATGGAAATCATTCTTTCGATGAACTTGTAGAAGTAGTTGAAGCTTGGCAACAATTTGAAGGCAGTCATCCTTTAAGTGGAAAGGGACTCGACGTTAATGATCTTTTCTTTTTTGATACTGAAACAACAGGTCTAGGTGGGGGAGTTGGAAATGTTATTTTTCTCTTAGGTTATGCACAAGTCCAAGGGAATGAAATTAAAGTACGGCAGCATGTGCTACCTTCCCCCGGCAATGAAGTGGCACTTTATCATAGTTTTTTAGAAAAGATTGATTACTCTACACTCGTTACGTACAACGGTAAAGCCTTCGATTGGCCGCAAGTTAAGACTAGGCATACCCTCGTTCGAGATCATGTTCCAAAGTTGCCATCCTTTGGTCATTTTGATCTCTTTCATGGCGCACGGAGAATGTGGAAGCATAAAATAGAATCTGTAAAACTGCAAAATGTTGAAAAAGAAATTCTAGGTTTTTACCGCAAAGATGACGTACCAGGTTATTTGGCCCCGATGATTTACTTCGATTATGTACAACAACAAAACCCTGAAGGTATGCTTCAAATCTTAAAGCATAATGAAGAAGATATTTTGTCACTTATAAGTTTATACATTCACCTTTCTAAACAACTATTGCAAATCGATGAAAAACAATCTTCATTTGAAAAACTTTTAGTAGGAGAATGGTTTCATTATTTGGGAGATCAAACTGAAGCCAACAGCACATTTCAACAATTGAAAGCAGAGGAAGAATATATAGCACTTCCAGCTATGCATCGATTGGCTTTTCAAGCGAAAAAAAACAAAAATTACGATGAAGCTTATTCCTATTGGGTAAAGGTGAGTGGACAGGGTATTGGCAAGATTAAAGGAGAAGCATACTTAGAGCTTGCTAAAATCCAAGAGCATTATCAGAAAGATTTTGAGGCGGCTCTCACATCTTGTGAAAAAATGAAACCTCATATTCCAGAGACGCAGAAACAGGCTTTAGCTAAACGAATGGAACGGTTGGAACGGAAATTAAAAGTTGACAAGAAGAAAAACCAGAATTAATGAATGATTCAGTCTAACTAAGAGTACCCAAGCGCAAAATAAGTAGAGTTTGATGTCGAAAAATGTATTGAGGTTAGACGATTAAAACGGTAGAATAAAGGGAGAATCTCATTAGAAAAGGTTGAGGAAAGATGAAAATGTTCCGTGCGATTTTTGTAATGTATTTTGTTGTAATTTGTATTATTGGATTTGTATTAAACACTTATAAAGATAGCTTTCCATCTGTTTTATAAAAATAGGTGTTTGTTCTAGTACATGTTCTCCCATTCTCTCATAGGCTATTAATGTAAAGAGAAAAAAAGCGAAAGGAGACAGTGCTATGTTTTGTAGACCAAGACCTGGGCAGGTACTACCTGCAGTAGTACACCCAACTAAGCAATGTGTGAAAAACAACTATGCTACCTATGAGGTGCCACACATTCATCCGACGCACACCACGGTTGTGAACAATGAGTTGTATCAACATAAACATTACTTCCCTCAAACACAATCGGAAGTCAATTGTGTCAACAATCAGCAATTTAATTGTGGTCCTGGACCAATGCCGGGCCAACAACCAATGCCAGGTGGAATGCCAGGCCAACAACCTAGACCTCCTATGGGTCCATATGGTATGGGTAGATAGTTCATCAAAGGGCAAGAGATTGCCCTTTGATTTTTATTTTTTATAAGATAGGCTATTTTCGCGAATAGTGTTGCTTCTCGCATAAGTTTTTCTTCCTTGAAATCACTACACTTCGGGACATCTTTTCGTATCAATGGGACGGTGGATTTGGAAAAATGGACGATTTTCTTTCAAAATGACTTCATAAAGCGACAATTAAAACGAAAAGTGCCAAAAGAGAAGAAAATTCAAACGTTCGGGAGATAGCTAAGTGTCTAGGTCCAGGTGTCTTTCACTTATTTGAATGGAGTACAAGAAGGGGCTTAAAATTTAATGAAGGTTGTGACGATAACAGGATATAAAGCACATGAGTTGGGTCTATTTAACGCAAAAGACCCTGCCATTACATATATCAAGCAAGCCATCAAAAAAGAATTGAGAGATATGTTGGATGAAGGCTTAGAATGGGTATTGATTTCGGGTCAATTGGGTGTGGAGTTATGGGGAGCAGAAGTGGTACTTCAACTTCAAGAAGAATACCCTCATCTTCAATTAGCTGTGTTGACACCATTTCAAAAACAAGAAGAGAAGTGGAATGAACAAAATCGTGAGCTTTATGAAAGTATCACCATCAATGCTGATTTTTTTGATTCGATTTCTCACAAACCATATGAAAGTCCACAACAATTCCGGCAGAAAAATGTCCTCTTCCTCCAAAAATCCGATGCAACTCTCCTATTATATGACGAGGAAAAAGAAGGTTCGCCTAAATATTATTTTCAATTAGCTAAACAATACCAAGAAAAGTATCCCTACGATATTAGGCAAATTACGTTTCAAGATCTGCAGAATATTGTAGAAGAAGAGCAATTGAAAAACCAAGAGTGGTAAGTATAAACAGAATAGATATAAGTTGCATTTGTTCCTCAAAATAGTAAAACAACTTCTTTTTTTAGGCTCTTTTCGTATACATTGTTGCTCTTGACACAAAGAAAAAACAGGCAGTAGGTTTTTTTCGATTGATTTCTTCTTTTTTATCTAGAAATGAAGAGTTTTTCATTAGGAAAGGCTGTTTTCGCAAGGTTTGTGGCTTTTCGAATCAGTTAATTATCTATGATATAGCTTTGTTTTGGGCATCATTTCGTCTATTTTTGACGGAATTCAACAGTGAAATGGAAGAAATAATCAAAAATATAATGAAATAGCCACAATCTTTGTGAAAACAGCCTTTTTTTAAAAGAATCGTGATAATGTGATGAATTCAATTGACAAATGCTCCTAATTTTGAAAAAATAAAATATCATGAAGGTACATATAGAGGTGATACAATATGTTAGCTGATCGTGTAAAATTAACCGCTAAAGATATACTCGAGAAAGATTTTAAATCGGGTATGCGTGGCTACAAACAAGAAGATGTGGATAAATTTTTAGATCTCATTATTAAAGATTATGAAACCTTTCACGGAGTCATTGAAGATTTACAACAAGAAAATTTACGACTAAAAAAACAAAATGAAGGCAAAGCTGTACGTGCAACACAACCTACACAACCAACAGGTACAACCAATTTTGATATTATTCAGCGCCTATCAAACCTTGAAAAACATGTGTTCGGTAGCAAACTTTATGAGTAGAAAAAATTTCCTTTTAGAAAAGGTTGATTTTTTGTTTATTCTCTCGTATAATTAATTCTTGCAATGCTGATTCATAACGTACGGGTAATCGCTGCAACCTTGGTTGTAGAGGAAAGTCCATGCTCACACGGTGCTGAGATGCCCGTAATGTTCGTGCCTAGCCAATTCATAAGCTAGGGCAGCTTGGAGTAATCTAGGCTGACGGCAGGGAAAATACCTAAGTTCTGCAAAGAATATGGTATGAATACCTTGAAAGTGCCACAGTGACGGAGTCTCTATAGAAATATAGAGAGTGGAACGAGGTAAACCCCACGAGTGAGAAACCCAAATAATGGTAGGGGCATCTTCCTAGAGGAACTAAACGAAGGGAAGGACAAGAATTTATTCTTGTAGATAGATGATTGCCGCCGGAGTACGAGACGCCAGTCGTTTGTAGTACGAAGGAACAAAACATGGCTTACAGTACGTTATGTATGGGAACAACAACAAACAAAGCTCTCCTTACTACTATAAGGAGAGCTTTATTTACTTATACATACACCTAATGCACCTTCGAGAAAGAATCTAACGCCAAAGGAAAATGAAGGAAAAGGTTATGGACTTTATTGGATAAGGGTGGAATTATGTCAAAATATACAATTATTGCAACCTCAGCAATGGGACTTGAAGCAGTGGTAGCGAATGAAGTGAAAAATTTAGGGTACGATTGTCAGGTTGAAAATGGGAAAGTGATTTTCTCAGGAGACGAGCGTGCTATTGCGCGCTCGAATATGTGGCTAAGAACCGCAGATCGAGTGAAGGTACTAGTAGGAGAGTTTAAAGCATATAGTTTTGATGAGCTTTTTGAGAATACAAAAGCTTTGCCATGGGAAGACTTATTGCCAGTAAATGCAGAATTTCCGGTTCAAGGGAAATCGGTTAAATCAAAATTATACAGCGTACCTGATTGCCAAGCTATTGTGAAGAAAGCTATAGTCGACCGGCTCAAAAATTCGTATAAACAAACGAGTTGGCTTGCTGAGGATGGACCTCTATTCAAAATAGAAATTGCGATTCATAAAGACAAAGCCTCTCTCCTTTTGGACACGAGTGGAGCTGGCTTGCATAAAAGAGGTTATCGGGCCGCTCAAGGAGAAGCACCGCTGAAAGAAACGTTAGCAGCTGCTCTTGTTCAACTAAGTCGCTGGACACCGGAGCGACCATTTGTTGATCCATTTTGTGGGTCAGGCACAATTCCAATTGAAGCTGCCATGATTGGTCAAAACATTGCGCCTGGTTTTAATCGTGATTTCCTTTCAGAAGAATGGCCTTGGATGGAAAAAACGATGTGGGACTCTGTTCGCATGGAAGTAGAGGACCTTGCTAATTATGATCAAGAAGTGGATATTTTAGGTACCGATTTCGATCATCGCATGATTGAAATCGCTAAAAATAATGCTTTTGAAGCGGGATTTGGAGATTTAATTTCATTTAAGCAAATGCAAGTAAAAGATTTCACCTCTAACAAAGAATACGGAGTCATCATCGGAAATCCACCGTATGGAGAACGCCTAGGAGATCGTGATGAAGTTGAACTTATGTACCGTGACATGGGTGAAGCGTTTCGCTCATTGGATACATGGTCGATTTATATATTGACTTCCTATGAAGCATTTGAAAAGCAATATGGGAAAGATGCGACCAAAAAGAGAAAACTCTTTAACGGGTTTATTAGAACGGACCTATATCAATATTGGGGACCTAAGCCACCAAGAGGTTAGAAAATAAATATGAGGAAAAGCGCAAGCGAACACGATCGCTTGCGCTTTCGATTGAACAAGAGAGGACGATGTATGTGACAAAGAGTCTGCCCTTTCCTTTAACAAAGGAACAGTCGTTTTATGAAGCATTAGGAGAGTGGATCGGTGACGTATTTTACGACATTCTTCCTGAAAAAGGGTTTGAAATACGTGACGAACAAATTTTCATGGCGTTTCAACTTGAGAAAGCCTTTCAAAATAAAGAGGTAATGTTCGCAGAAGCAGGTGTTGGAACGGGCAAGACGCTTGCATATTTACTATATAGTCTTTGTTATGCAAGATACACGGGGAAACCCGGAATTATTGCCTGTGCCGATGAAACTTTAATCGAGCAACTTGTGAAAAAAGAGGGAGATATTCATAAACTTGAATCGGCACTTGGATTATCGATCGATGTTCGCTTAGCAAAATCAAGAGATCAATATCTTTGTGTGAAAAAGTTACAAATTAACGAAACGAAACATGATGAATTTATGGATATCTATGAAGAGTTACCAGAGTTTGTGACTAATCCAAAGACGATGTCTAAGTATGAAGCGTATGGGGACCGAAAAGATCATCCTGACTTAAATGATGAAAAATGGTCGATGATTAATTGGGATGCGACGCAGGACTGTTTATCATGTGATATTCGTCACCGCTGTGGTTTGACTCTTCAACGTGAGACCTATCGTAAAGCGAAAGATTTGATTATTTGCTCACATGATTTCTATATGGAGCATATCTGGACTAAAGAATCTCGAAAGCGAGAAGGTCAATTACCTCTTCTCCCTGAATCTAGCTCGGTCGTGTTTGATGAAGGGCATTTATTAGAATTTGCTTCGCAAAAAGCTTTAACCTATAAAATGACTGAAAACACTGTAGAAGATGTTTTAGAGATGCTGACAAGCAACGACATTCGAGAAAAAACTTTGCATTTAATTGATGAAGTATTAATTTTGAATGAGCAATTATTTAAACACCTTCGTGCCAATAGTTTTTCTCCTACAGGAGAAGAAAGACTTCATATTGAACGTACAAAATCCGTACTTGATGTTGCAAAGAAATTGAAGTTTACCATTGATCAACTGACAGACGAACTTGTTTTTGAAGGTGAGTTATTTGTGATTGCCGAATATGATCTTCGAGTAGTGGAAGAATACTTAGAGCAAATGCTCTATTCTTTAACCTTATTTGTATCAGATAATGCAGGCATCATTTGGTTGGAAGAAGACGAGCGGCACACGACATTAGTCATGATGCCTCGCTTAGTTCAAGAAGTCTTAAAAGAAGAAGTGTTTTCTCAGAAAAAACCGTATGTTTTTTCATCTGCCACGCTCTCCAGTAATAAAGACTTCACCTATATGGCCCAAAGTTTGGGGATCGAGGACTACTCATCCTTTACAGTGAATTCACCATTTGAATATGATGAAAAAATGAACATTGAAATTAATGTATTTAAACAACATGAACAGAACTCGTTTGCATTCCTACTGAAACAACTTCAAGGGTCAGAAGGTAGATCGCTTATTTTGTTTGCAACGAATAAAGATTTGCTGCAATTTAAAGACTTTATGAAGACACATCCTGACATGCCATTTTCCATGTATTACGAAGGGGCAGAAGAAATATCAAACCTCGTTTCACATTTTCAAAATGACATTAATAGCGTTCTTTGTACGTACCATTTATGGGAAGGGCTAGATATACCAGGAGAGTCGTTAAGTTCAGTACTCATTCACGCGCTTCCTTTCCCTCCATTCGATCCTGTCTTTGAAGCAAAGCGTCAAGGAACAACGAATCCGTTTAATGAAGTGGACTTACCTTATATGTTACTACGCTTAAGACAAGGGATAGGTCGATTAATTCGTACATCAGAAGATGAAGGAAACGTTAAAATTCTCGTGAGTCAAAGTGAGCGAAATCTAATACCAGTAATCGAATCTGTACTGCCAACGACAGCAAAAATCCAAAAATATTAATATTGAAGGCTCTTTTCGTATACATTGTGGCTAGTTCATCTAAGATTTGACTGAACCCTCCATTTCATTGTTGATTCCCATCAAAAATTGACGAAAAGATGACCTGAAACAAAGCTAAATCACCGTTTGTAGACTGGTTCAAAAACAACAAAGTTTGCGAAAACAGCCATAGAGAAAAACCTTGCCTCCAATGCAGGCAAGGTTTTTTCAGATTGGACATCATTATATCACTCATTTTAAAACTTTCTATGTATAAGGCTCTTTTCGTATACATTGTGGCTATTTCATCTGATTTTTGACTAAATCCTCCATTTCATGTTGATTTTCATCAAAAATAGGCGAAATGATGCCCCAAACAAAGCTAAATCATAGAATATAAACTAATACGAAAAGCCACAATCTTTGCGATAACAGCCTTTGAAAATAATTAGTAGAGTGGGTACAGTAATATAACCTTCACTCTCTACTAATATGATAAAATAATAGGAAGAAACTAAGGAGGGAATCAATTTGAAGTTAGAAACCATTGTGAATGAATTTTTAGAGTACGTAAAGAAAATGACAGCTTATAACGAAGCGCTAGGTTTAATTTTCTGGGATCTTCGAACGGGAGCACCGAAAAAGGGTGTTGAACAACGGTCAGAAGTGATCGGCATGTTATCAGAAGATGTCTTTGAAATGTCTACATCGGATAAAATGGCAGCATACATAAGAGAACTGTCTTCTCAAAAGCAAGATTTATCAGCTAGCGTACGTACAATTCTTGAAGAATGTAAAAAAAATTACGAACGAAATAAAAAAATACCCGCAGCAGAGTATAAACAATATGTAGTTCTTCAATCACAAGCTGAAAATGTTTGGGAAGAAGCGAAAGAAGCTTCCGATTTTGAAAAGTTCCGTCCATATTTAGAAAAATTAGTAGACTTTAACAAAAAGTTCATTGATTATTGGGGATATGAAGACAATAAATACAATACCCTATTAGATATGTTCGAGCCTGGAGTGACGGTTAGTGTCTTAGATGAAGTGTTTGGGCAATTACGAAACGAAATTGTTCCACTCGTCCACCAAATTAAAGAAGCAAGCCAACCCCAAACAGATTTTCTATTTAAGTCCTTTCCAAAACAAAAGCAAAAAGAATTCAGCCTAGAAATATTAAAGCAAATGGGTTATGACTTTCAAGCAGGTCGACTTGACGAAACCGTCCATCCCTTTGCGATTGGATTAAATCCTGGGGATGTTCGAGTGACCACGAAATATGATGAAAGTGATTGGAGAACCGCTGTATTTGGAACGATCCACGAAGGTGGACATGCGTTGTATGAACAAAATATTGCTGCTGATTTGATAGGTACACCCCTTTGCACGGGTACTTCTATGGGTATACACGAATCACAATCACTATTTTATGAAAACTTTATCGGGAGAGATTATGCGTTTTGGAAGAAAAATTACGACTTATTGAAAACGTATGCATCTGGCCAATTTGATCCGATTTCCTTAGACAATTTTTATCGTGCAATCAATGAATCAAAACCATCTCTAATCCGTATTGAGGCGGATGAATTAACCTATGCCTTGCATATTATCATTCGATATGAAATTGAAAAAGGCTTATTTAATGATGAGATAGAAGTAAAAGATCTACCGAGGGTTTGGAATGAAAAATATGAAGAATATTTAGGCGTAACACCTTCGAATGACAGTGAAGGAGTCCTACAAGACGTCCACTGGGCAGGTGGCAGTTTCGGCTATTTCCCTTCCTATGCTTTGGGTTATATGTATGCCGCACAGTTGAAAACGAGCATGCTGACAGATCTACCTCATTTTGAGCAACTTCTTGAAAAAGGGGATCTTGCACCAATCAAGGAATGGTTAACAGAGAGAGTACATCAACATGGTAAAATGAAAAAACCTCTAGAAATATTAAAGGATGCAACGGGTGAAGGATTAAATGCAAGTCATTTAATCACATACTTAAAAGACAAATATTCAAAGGTATATGGATTATAAATAAAAAAAGCATCTTCTTTATTAAGAAGATGCTTTTTTCAAAAGGCTGTTTTTGCAATTAATGTAAACTTTTGTAACCGTTTATAATTCCTGAAAATATAAGGATTAGGGGCAGTTTTTTGTCTTTTTTTAAGGCTCTTTTCGTATACAATGTGGCTATTTCATCTGATTTTTGATTAAATCGCCCATTTCACTGTTGATTTCCATTAAAAATAGACGAAATGATGCCCGAAACAAAGCTATATCAACGTTTACAGACTGGTACGAAAAGCAATAGCTTTTTTAAATAAAATTATTGAAAATATGAGGGATTCTATTGAAAAGAAAGTTAAATAGCAACAGTGTATATGAAAAAGACGTTAGTCAAAAAAGAATTAGAGGCTATGGAGAGAAAACAGGAAAACTAGAAACAGGTTTCCACAACTCGATTAATTAGCGAATACAAAGGGAGAGGAGGAAACAGAGGAAAGGAATCAGTAAATATCATGCAAAAAAGCGAAAGAGATTAAAAATCTCTTTCGCTTTTTTAAAAAGGCTCTTTTCGTATCCATTGTGGCTATTTCATCTGATTTTTGACTAAAACCTCCATTTCCTTGTTGATTTCCATCAAAAACAGACGAAATGATGCCCGAATCAAAGCTATATCATAGATTATTAATGTATACGAAAAGCAACAAACTTTGCGAAAACAGCCTTTAAAAATCAAACTACCATAATTTGAATCCTTTTGATCCAGGAGGTCCATTTTGAATCATATCAAGGAATGGAACGCTGTACGCGACTAGAATCAAGGCTGCAAGTACGGTTAACCAAATTTTCCAGTTTTCAAGAAACATCGGTGTTTTTTCAGCAGCATCAGATACTTCACCGATCGGGAACTCTTCTTCTCCTTTTGGAGCGAAGAAGGCAAGGTTGATGAAAATGTAGAGAACAAGAACGATCCCTAGGAACAAAATACTTCCGCCAACTGCTTGAGCTACTTGATAAGGAATCCATTCAAGTGCTTGTGCAGAATCTCCGTAAGTCGAAAAGGAAGAACGACGCGGAGCCCCTAATAGTCCAACGATATGCATCGAACCTGACATAATTGTCATCCCGACGGTCCATACGATAGCTTGGAAGATTGCTAATTTATTCATCGCTTTCGTTAAGACTCGTCCTGTTAAATGGGGAACGAGCCAGTACATGATAGCAAAGAATGTTAACACAACAGAAGTAGCTAACGTCAAGTGGAAGTGACCTGTTATCCAAATGGTGTTATGAACCACTTGATTCATCTGATTAGATGCATTGATTAATCCACCGGCACCAGCAGGGATAAAGGCGACCATACCAATGAATGGTACGAGAAAGCGAGCATCTTTCCAGGGCATTTTTTTGAACCATCCGAATAGACCTGTTGCCCCTTTATGACGACCAAATTGCTCAAATGATGCAAATAGTGAGAAAGCAGTCATTAATGATGGAATGACAACCATAAAAGTTAATATAACTTGTAAAAACTTCCAGAAAGGATCAATTCCTGGTTCTACTAGTTGATGGTGAAATCCAACAGGAATCGAGAATAGTAGAAATAGGATAAAAGACATACGTGCTAGTGAGTCAGAGAAAATTTTCGCTCCGATGATTTTAGGTATAATGACATACCAAGCCATGTAAGCTGGAAGCAACCAGAAATACACAAGAGGATGCCCAAAATACCAGAATAGTGTACGACTAACTAATACATCTACACGATCAACAAGACCTAGCGACCAAGGAAGTAATTGGAATAATACCGTTGCAGCAACTCCTAGTGTCGCCACAATCCATAAGACTGTATTGATAACAGCCATAAATGTTAAGAGGGGGCTTGGCTGGCCTGGATTTGCTTTACGCCATGAAACATAAACGACGATCATCCCCGCTCCACCAATCCAACTACCAACTACAACAAAGGTTAGCCCAAGGTAAAATATCCAGTGCGCTTGAAGAGGCGCGTAAAACGTATATAAAACGGTAGCTTCATTTAATAAAACCATGACTGAAGCCATCGCAGTACCAAGAACCATCACCCAAAAACCAATCCAGCCTAGACGGCGAGCTGTTGGAGAAAATGTACCAGATGTACGACTAATGGCCGCAATTTGAAAACCTAAAATAAAAAATGTTGTTAGTATAAGTCCAAGTAAAACACCATGTACTGTAAGAACTTGATAGTATCCTATATTAAAAGGAAGCGTGAATCTACCTGAACGAACTAATACTTGAAGGAGTCCAGCGAGTCCACCTAAGGCTAGGGCGATAAAAGCAACATATAAATGAGCCATCGCTAAACTTGCATCTTTTTTATCTACTTTTATAAAAGAGGTATTGGTATTCATGTTACTCCACCACCTTAATCATTGATTTCATTGTATGGTGGCCAACACCACAATACTCGTTACATAGAACTAAATATTCACCAGATTTATCCATAGTTGTAACATATTCACTTATATAACCAGGTTCAAGCATCATATTGATGTTTGTTCCAGCCACTTCAAAGCCATGAACGACATCTTTTGTTGTTGCAATAATTTTCACCGTTGAATCTTTTGGGATTTCAATTTCTCCCGGATCGTAAAAAAATGCAGAAGCGACGAATACCAATTCATAATCCCACTCTTTTCCATCAACTTTCTTAAGGCCAGGTTCATCAAATGGACTAAACTCTCCCACACGCTCTGGGTCCACAATTGCATTGGCACTTGGCGGTTCATGACCTTGATGGAAGGCCGATATTCCTAAAATTGTTAAAAATAAAATAAGAGAACCAGTTCCTAAAGTAAGCCACCATTTTTCATAACGATGCATGTGCATATAAATCTTCTCCCTTCCCTAAAAACGATCGATAAAAATATAAAATACGATAAACCAGGTAACAACAATAAATGCACCGAGTATTGAAACGGCAGCCAGAGTCCCTTTTAATGAGTTTCGCTCATTTTCAAGTTTACTTTTTGGATTATGAGGCAATTGAGATTGTGGTTTTCCCATGTGACTTGCTCCTTTCCCTTAAAAAAACAATTTTTACTGTTAACACTATCATAGAGGTGAAAACCAATTGCTTCTGTGATAAAAATCACATCAAGTGCATAAATTTGTGAAAAAAGTGTGAAGAATATTTTCCTTTTCATTCCTTTTATTACCTGTAAAGAAAATCATTAGATAAGAATAGGATAAATAAAGCAGATAGGAGGATCTTTTATGGAGAAATACTATTGCAAGCAATGCATGGTTCTTTATAACGATTGTGGAACTTGCTTAATTTGCTTAGGACCAATTGAGCAGAAGATTGTCATTACTAGCTTACATCAAGAAAAGTCTACAAAAAAAAACTAGTCTGATAGGCAAACATCTAGGAAAATATGGTAAAATTAGCATATTAAGCTGGAAGAGGTGTTTGCCTTGTATTTATCATCCTTTAATCTTCATGGAAAGAATGCAGTTGTTACTGGAGCTGGAAGAGGGATTGGCCAGGCCGTTGCAATTGGTCTTGCTGAAGCTGGAGCCAATGTTATTCTTGTATCTCGTACAAAAGCCAATTTAGAAGAAACAGCAATACATATTAAAAATCAAAATGTATCATACTGGGTGATGCCAACAGACGTCACTTCTGAAAAAGCAGTCGAGTCGCTCTTTAAACGAATAGATGAAGAAGTGGGATCTGTGGATATATTAATTAATAATGCGGGGATGAATATTCGGTCGAAGGCGTTGGATGTAACAACAGAAGAGTGGAACATCATAATGGATACAAACTTAAAATCTGCCTTTCAAATGGCCCAGAAAGCTGGGGAACGAATGCAGAAACTAGGTCACGGAAAAATTGTAAATATTTCCTCTGTCGGGGGGCATGTGGCCTTACGAACAGGAGTGGTTTACGCGATGACCAAAGCAGCATTGATTCAAATGACCAAAGTGCTTGCGTTAGAGTGGGGCGAGCATAATATAAACGTGAATGCTATTGGTCCTTGGTATTTTCCCACGCCTTTAACAGAAAAGTTATTACAGGATGAAAACTATGTAGAAGATATACTTCGAGTGACCCCTTTGAATCGGCTCGGAAAATTAGAAGAACTGGTTTCACCTACTGTGTTTTTATGTTCTGAAGCAGGAAACTATATCACCGGTCAAACACTATTTGTTGATGGAGGCATGACCATCCAAGGCTTTTAAATGAAGCTGTATATACTCTAGAAATAATAGATTTCGTGGCATCTTTTCGTGTTTATTGAATGAAATCACTATTAAATGAAGGATTTCATTTAATAGTGAATAAAATTACAACAAGAGATACGTTATTGCCATAAACGATTATTAGACATAAAGAAAGAACGCAATTCTTGAATTGCGTTCTTTCTTTATCCGGACAGGTGATCCAGATGTGTAATTACTGACCTTCAATCATTAATATGATATCTAAACTTCCGGCATTTTCGATTTGAATTGGCAGACGAACTGCACGCTCAAACCCATACATCTTGGATTTTCCCACTATAACGGTGGGAGGAGTGATATCGGTGGTGTAACCCTTTTGCGCAACGTTGGTTGAAAGGTTGCCTGCAATCATATTGCCGAGTTCTCCGGCAAATGACTCAAGCATTTCCCCCTCTAAAGGCATTCCGAACATCACAGTTCCAATTCCACTTAATGTTTCTTCGTTACTTTCAATGATCACTCTTCCTCTTACATCACCTGTCATTCCAATAAGAACACCTATACTATGTTGGTAGAGTGGCTGTTGTAATAAAGAGGGGGTTTCCATGTTCAGTACCATAGGGATAACAGCCTTAATTGCCTCTATGCTACTGTTAAGAACTTCTTGTATTGTTTTCGTAAGAGTCATGATCATATCCTCCATGCATTTATGAACATAATTCTACCATATATGACAGCTTTAAAGGGCAGAAGAGTGTAGGAATAGTGAAAAAATTGTCGTAAAATAAAGTAAAAACACGAATCTAAATAATATAATCCAATAAAGGGCAATCTATCCAAATGAAGTGATAGGAGTGATATTAATGCCCAAAATAATCAATGTCGAGACTGCTCTTCCTCCATATAAGATTACCCAAGCTAAGGCTGCTTCATTTGCGAAAAATATGTTTGCTGATTCTTTTAAAAATATTGATCGCTTATTGAGCATCTTTGAGAATTCAGATATTCAATCACGCTATTTTGTTCAAGAAATTGATTGGTTTCAACAAAAACATAGCTTCGAGGAGAAAAATAACTTATTTATAGAAAAAGCAGTTGAACTTGGGAAAAAATCTGTTGAAGCTATCATAGATATTACTGATGGGCTATCTTATGATAACATCGATGCTATTTTCACCATCTGTACATCAGGTTTAGCTACACCTACGATTGAAGCAAGAATAATGAACTTGCTTCCTTTTTCTCCACACGTGAAAAGAATCCCGATTTGGGGGCTAGGTTGTGCTGGAGGTGCTGCTGGATTATCACGCGCTTATGACTATTGTCTGGCTTATCCAAAGGCTAATGTTTTAGTGATAACAGTTGAACTTTGCTCGTTAACCTTTCAAGCCAATGATCGAAGTAAAAGCAACTTTGTAGGTACGGCGCTATTTGCAGATGGGGTCGCTTGTGCTTTAGTTTCAGGAGATAACAGTGATGTGTGTCGACACCTGAAAGAACCGAAACCTTCAATTGTAGGAACTCTGTCAACTTTAAAGAAGGATTCACTTGATGTAATGGGGTGGAATGTTAAAAATGAAGGAATGTTTGTGGTGTTTTCAAAAGACATTCCAAGTCTTGTTTCAACATGGTTAGAGCCCAACACAGTAGGTTTTCTAAATCAATATGGTCTGGAGTTAGAGGATATTTCCATTATTGTGGCTCATCCCGGAGGTAAGAAGGTGCTTGATGCGTATCAAACTTCTTTACATCTTTCAGAAAAACAATTGCAGTTATCAAAACAAGTGTTAAACGAATATGGAAATATGTCCTCTGCAACTGTACTTTATGTATTAAAAGAACAGTTAAAGAAAAAAGTCGACAGAAATCAATACGGTCTTGCATTCGCACTTGGCCCCGGTTTTTCATCAGAACTTTTGTTATTGAGGTGGAGTTGATGTTCCCAATCCTTTTTGTTGGCATTGTAGTTGTTCAAAGGCTCATTGAATTAGTTATTGCACGAAATAATGAGAAGTGGATGAAAAGCCAAGGAGCCATCGAGTATGGGAAGGGTCATTACAAATTTATGGTGCTCATTCATTCCTTGTTTTTTGTCTCGCTATTGATTGAATTTAAGTGGACTGGTGGGAAGGTTCATTCCTTGTGGTTACTCTTTTTAATTTTATTTTTACTGGCACAAATAGGGAGGGTCTGGGTTCTATCCTCATTGGGAAAGTACTGGAATACAAAAATCCTAGTTTTACCAAACGCAGATGTTGTTGCAAAAGGTCCTTATAAGTACATGAAACACCCAAACTATGTTCTAGTTACGATAGAACTTATCGTGATCCCGATAATGTTCCAAGCATATTGGACTCTATTCTTCTTCGGATGTCTAAACCAACTCATTTTAGCCGTTCGCATTCCAGAAGAGGAAAAAGCACTTGAAGAAATCACCGATTATAAAGAGACACATGAACATACGTATCGATTTGTTCCAACAGTCAAGAAAGACTAAGTAAATCAGATAATTGGTATTGAAAATCATTCTCGTTTCTGATAAACTTCTAAATGAAGATGAAAATTATTCTCAAGTAGAAGATTTCTTATAATAAGGATGGTGTTCTAAATGGTTTGGTTATTTATTTCAGCAACTGCGGTTACGTATGTTGGGATCACTAAGTATGTCCTAAACAATGTTGTCAATAGAGCACAAAGATCAATGTAAATAAAATGAAAAGAGCCCCTCTTCTGTCAGAAGAGGGGCTCTTTGTGATAGGCAAGATTGGATGTTTATTCTACTATTCATTGATCAATCGTACAGAGTGCGCCATAAATAAAAGGTTGCATAGGTCTGCCATCCTTCCCAATCTGCTGCTAAAGAGTGTATCTCGTTAATCGTTGGTTTACGTTCTAGTCCTAATTGATCCTTAATGGCGTTTTGGAGCCCCACATCTGTAACAGGAAAAGCAGACATATCTCCTAAACATTTCATCAAGACATAATGAGCACTCCATTCGCCAATTCCGCGTAGGGCTGTTAAAGAGGCGATTGCTTCCTGTTTATTCTCCTGAAGTAATGATGCTTTACTGATCTGTTCATTCATCATCGCCTTGGCAACTCCAATGATGTACTCAGCTTTTCTTCCAGTGAATTGTAACGAGCGTAACTCATCAATTGATAGAAAAGAGATCTTTCTGGGATTAGGATATAGCCAATATGTTTGATTTCCAACGGAAATTGATTCCCCGTAGTGTTCAATGAATCTTTTTCGTAAAGTATAGGCAAAGGTTAGGTTGATTTGTTGTCCCGTAATGGCCCATGTGATTGCTTCAAATAAGTCAGGAAATCCTATCACTCGAAGTCCTCGATAAGATTCTGCTATTGGAGCAAGAAGAGGATCTCTACTTGCCATGAGGTAAAATTCATCGAGATTCCGACTCAAATCAAACCATTCACAAACATACTTTACGACCTGTTTTTGTTCATCAAAGCTAGGACATCCTAACGGGAATCGAAGGATTAAGGATTTCGGTGTCCACGAGATATGGAGTAATATCATATTATTCTGAATGTATAAAAGTTTTTCGACGAATTGCTCACCAACTCGGTGAAGAATCTCTTGATTCGATCGCTTCAGGAAAACTAAACATTCCTGAAAATTAAAATCAGTTGGTGTGGGAATCTGAAACGTGTCGTTATGTTTAGTCCAGTTCATATACAGACCTCTTTGCTACATCAAATTAAAAGAATAATTATACCTTAATAGAACCCTAATAGCAAAAAATACTACCTTCTCTAGAGATAGTATTTTTATAGGGCTGTTTTTGAATTAGTCCTTATTTCGTGATGAAGGATGACTTCGGTCAAGTTTTTGCAATATTTCTAATTCGAAGTGAGGAATGATAACAGTGTTTCTATCCCCATTTATATGTTAGAGCAACAAAGTAATCGAAACGAGCCTTTAATAAAGGATGTATACAAATGCATTGTTTAAGAGAATGTAATAATCAATAGAATCCTCTATATTAGACGTGATTTCATTCAAAAAAACTCGATATGATGCTCCAAAACTTATTTAATTGAGGCAAAATTTTTTTGAGATTAGCAATATTATTAGCAGAAACAGCCTAAGTTAACTAGGTGGGTCAGTTGGAACAACAATGGGATTAAATTGATTTCCGTTTCCTTGGCCATTATAAAATTGTGGTACTTCCCCTGGGTAAAATAGATCGCCAATTTTTACTGAGTTGGAGATTTCAATTTTTTTCTCTGATAAAGGAATAATGACATTCATTTGTACGTTAATCTTGATGTATATTTCCAAATACGTATTGTTTATCCCTGATTCAATAATTTTTGTGTCGACACTAGAGGTAACAGCACCTAAAATTTCAAAGCGGACTGGGACACGTGGACCAAGATTTGATAGTAATGTATTTTTGGTCGCCATACCTAACGGGATTTCGTAAATGATGCCGTTGTGAGGCTGATCATCTGAATATTCAATTTCTATATCTGATTTAAATGATTCTAATTTTTCTAAGTCACCTGACTCAACGTAATCTAAGTATTTTTGAACGCGGATGGTAGCTTCTGAAATGGCTCGGTTGTAAATTTGTGGATTGAAGCTGTAGGAAATTTTACCACCGGTTTCATGCTCTACTATTAATTCATTTATATCAATATTTTCAGAGATTTTTTTGGATATTGCATCATTGATTGCCTGTGCTGCAAATTGTCTCGTTTTGGTTTCGGCAATGCTCATAAGACTAGGTTCAATGTTACGGTTAATAACCACTAAACTAATAAATGTTAAAATACTAAACGTGATAAACGTGATCATAAAGACATACGTGGCGGGTAACGGACCTCTTAGTTGGCGTCGTTTTCTCTGCTTGAACACAGTACCCCTCCTTCAAAATATGTATATGCTCGTTTTGCTCAAACCATATCAACTATTCCTTAACATAGTGAAAAGTTGAAGATACGATGCATCAAAATTCTATTATGCAAAGTGAAATAAAGAAAAAGAATTTAAACAATGGGAATATAGGGGGAAATGATTTACAATTAAAGCGTTATCATAAAACAAGGGGAATAACCAATGACTATATCTAGTGAACAAAAGAATTTGATCAATCAAACACTTCAAATGCACGATCTTTTCCTTCAACATGGAGACGAAGAACGTGCTGAAAAAGCGGTACAACTAGGAAAGAAGATCTATAAAGGAGAATGGATCATCGCTTTTTGTGGACATTTTTCTGCTGGGAAATCCACGATGATTAATGCACTTACCGGAGAGGAACTTCTTCCTTCAAGTCCGATTCCAACAAGTGCTAACTTAGTGAAAATCAAAAAGAGTAAAAAAGAGTATACAAAAATTTATTACCACCATCGAACACCGGTCACGATACAAGGCGAATTTGATTCACACCGCGTAAAGCAGTTATGTAAAAGCGGGGATACCGTAGATATGATTGAGATTGGTCACCGAGAGTCCAAAATACCAGCTGGGGTGACCGTACTTGATACGCCAGGTGTTGATTCTACGGATGCTGCCCATATGCTAGCAACAGAGTCTACACTTCACTTGGCGGACTTGATTTTTTATGTGGTGGATTATAATCATGTTCAATCACAAGTGAATTTTCAGTATACAAAAGAGCTAATCGATAAGGGTGCTTCCATTCATTTAATTGTCAATCAAGTTGATAAGCATAACGAAGAAGAGATATCTTTTGCTCAATTTCAAGCGTCTGTGGCAAGTTCTTTCGCATCTTGGGATGTGAATTTGTCAGCGATTTATTATACAAGCTTAAAAAATCCTCAACACGAAGAAAATCAATTTCCAGCATTACAGCAATTTCTTCTAGAAGAATTACAGGATCGTTTTGACTCTATGTCTGGAACGGCTGAAGTTAGCATGAATCACCTTTTAGCGGAACATATCCAATGGTTGGAAGAGCAGTATGATGAGAATGTACAGGTGTATGTAGAGAGATTAACGCATAAAGATTGGGAGAAAAAAGAAAAGATATTAAAGGACTATGAACTATGGAAAGAAGTGAATAGCGGGGCATGGTTAAAAAAGTGGGAAGATGATTTTAATCAAGAACGAAATAAAATCCTTCAAAATGCGTATATCATGCCCTATGAAAATCGGCATTTAGCAGAACACTATTTAACTTCCACACAAAAAGAGTTCAAAGTCGGGCTGTTTTTTGCGAAGGGTAAGACGGAAGAAGAGCGAAACCGTCGGTTCATAGCGTTTCAAGAAGCTCTTCGAGGAACCGTTGTTTCACAACTCGATTGGCATGTGAAAAATTTCTTGCTTGAAAAAGTCAAAAACCTAAAGATTTCTGATGGATCAATTCAAGGAAGGATCGATTCTTTCCATGTAGATGTTACCTATGAGATGATCCAGCAGGCAGAAAGCCACGGAGCTAAAATCTCAGGTGAATACGTATTGCATTATTGTAAAACAATGACGGATATTATTACAAAAGTGGCCGAACGTCAAGCCAATGACATCAAAGAGCTTCTGCTGAAGCATCTACAAAAGAATCCGCTTGTAGCAATTTCAGAAGAAGCTAGACATAAAGCAGAAGCTTTTCAAGGAATCCAGTTTGAAAAAGAACAGCTTCAAAATCAAAAAGAGTCGCTTACACTGCAGCTAGAGTCTGATAATTTTGGCTTTCAAGATTCAGCATTAATAATTGAGAACTGGTTAGAAGAAGAAAAGGGCGAAGAGGTGCAGAAAGATTCTATTTTGAAGAATGAACAAGAAATAACCAAGAAAGAAGACAGCTTGGTAGATCAATGGCAACGAACAAGCTCGAAAGATCAAAATCTAGATGTGCAGGGGACCATTGATCGCCTTGTCTCAATGAGTCAGCAGTTCATCACCATCCCGGGTCTTGAATCCTTCGCACAAAATTTACGTGAAAAAGCAAAGCGTTTAGATGAACGCCATTTTACAGTGGCTTTATTTGGTGCATTTTCAGCAGGGAAGTCGTCTTTTGCGAATGCTTTACTAGGGACAAAGGCTTTACCTGTTTCACCTAACCCGACGACCGCAACTATTAATCGAATTCAACCAAGTCAACATAACAAGCGGGATATGGCTATTATTCATTTGAAATCACCTGAAGTTATGCTAAAGGACTTGAATCATTCCCTTTCGTTTTTTCAAAGGAAGGTCAACTCTGTTCAAGAAGCGTACGACAAAATTTCATCCATCAAACGAAATGAATTAAGTGGAGTGGAGAACACACATCTTGCCTTTTTACATGCATTTCAGAAAGGATTTTCACTGCTGAAATCTAAGCTAGGAGAATCCCTCACCGTTAGTTTAGCAGAATATGAAGGATATGCAGCGAATGAGCATCAAGCATGTTTTGTCGATGTAATCGATGTTCATCTTGACAATGATTTTACGAATCAAGGTATTACATTAGTCGATACACCCGGAGCAGATTCAATTAATGCTCGCCACACTGATGTAGCTTTTCAGTATATTAAAGATGCTGATGTGATTTTATTTGTTACGTATTATAATCATGCTTTTAGTAAAGCCGACCGAGAATTTTTAATTCAGTTGGGTCGGGTTAAGGATTCCTTTGAAATGGATAAGATGTTTTTTATCGTGAATGCGATTGATTTAGCATCGTCAGAAGAGGAAGAGACCGAAGTAATGAACTATGTAGAATCACAACTATTGCAGTATGGGATTCGTTCCCCACAGCTGTTTGGTTTATCCTCACAGCAATCATTAAAAGAAAAATTAGATTTCATTGAATTAAATAAGAAGATGCAACGATTTCAAGTTGAATTTGATTCATATTTATTGAATGGACTAACAAAAATGGTGGTAGATTCTGCTAATTTCCTCTTGGATAAGGGGAAAAATCGCTTGTCTCATTTAATTCAAGGCAATAAAAAAACGGTAGCCGATTATGAGACGTACATTCACCAAATTCAAAACCAGTCGCATCTAGTTCTTGATTTATTAACAAACGAATCAATTCAGAGCATATATCCGGTTCTTCAGCAAGAGATTGATGAGTTACTTCTTTATGTTCATCAACGTGTCTTTTTCAGATATTCAGATTTCTTTAAAGAAGCGTTTTTCCCTTCACTTTTTAATAAACATGATTCACAAACGGCTCTTTCTCTTGCTTTATCAGAAGTGCTAGATTCTACAGCCTATGATGTACTACAAGAATTGCGAGCAACAACTGTTCGTTTGGAAAAATTTATGAAGAAACAGTTAAGTGAAAAAGCAAATTTGGTTTCTACTCATTTGAATGATATAAATGGAGATTTAGTGTTTTTTCCAACCGAATGGTCCAATATACAAACACCACCATTTTCAGATATTAAGGATGATTTTTTATCCCAATCGTATGAATCACCGTTGAAACTCTTTAAAAACACAAAGCGCTTTTTTGAACAAAACGAAAAAGAATTGGTCAAAGAGTCTCTAGCTGACTCGTTAAAACCGATTGTTAAAACCTATTTACAGTCAATGTCCGGGTTGTTATTTAATTGGTCAAAAGAGTACGTCGATGGTCAATTTTCTATCTTCCTAGATTCAACAGAAAAAGAAGCAAGGGACCAATTCCATTCATGGACGCAAGGGAGTAGTACAGAACAAGATATTCAGAGATGGGAAAGTGTGTACCGGAAAGTGACGGAAGCAGATCATGTACAATAAATACCATTGCTGTGCTACTTGTGTCCATTTTCTCCCGAGAAAAACTCCGCAAGGAATGAAGTATTATTGCAAAAGGCTGGGATTTGAAACGAAAACCACGTATGGTTTTGATTGTTGGGAACCGAAAGATCATGTTAAAACCTTGTTGGCTAAAGAAAGGAGAGATTATAAATGAAATATGTATTGAAGGTGCACGAGCTACAAACTCGGCCGGTAGCAAGAAAAGTGAAGGTATTGGATTGTTCCTATTCATTAACAGACTCTAGTCGAGGTAGAATTCAATATGAAGAAGAACATATTCCTGGAGCAATTTATCTTGATTTAAAGCATGATTTATCAGATGAAATTTCAGTGCATGGTGGGAGACATCCTTTACCAGGTATTTCAAAGATGGAGAAAACACTCGGAGGAAAAGGAATTACCCGTCAAGATACAGTAGTTTTATATGACCGCGGAGATGGAGCCTATGCTGCAAGAGGTTGGTGGCAACTTCATTATTTAGGTCATGAAAACGTGTATATACTAGATGGTGGCTTTAAAGAGTGGAAAAAAGCAAAATTTTCTGTCGAGAAAGGGACAAGAGTGGCCAGAGAGACAGTATATATAGCTCAACCGCAACAACAAATGCTTGCCGATGTGGATGATGTGAGAAAGGTACTTTTCGGTAAATCAGAGGCTATTTTACTTGATTCTCGTGCACAGGAGCGATACGAAGGGAAAGTAGAACCCATCGATAAAAAGGCTGGACACATTCCGACCGCTGTCAATTTTCCTTGGCTGAATGTTCTAGAAGAGGGACTCTACAAAGATACAGAAGAATTAATTCAACAGTTTTCTTCTCTGCCGAAGGATTCGAATTTGATCGTGTACTGTGGATCTGGAGTGACGGCAATTCCCAACATCATTGCATTGAAGGAAAGTGGTTATACTCATGTAAAATTATACAGCGGTAGCTTTAGTGATTGGATATCATATGAGGAGAATCCTGTTACGAAAGAGCAAGAGAAGAAATAACGTATGCTATAATGGATGACGAGGTGAGGGATAAAATGAAACAAAATGTATTATTAATTGATGGAATGGCATTATTATTTCGCTCGTTTTTTGCCACAGCTATGACGGGTCAATTTATGATGAATTCAAAAGGAACCCCGACCAATGCGGTGCAAGGTTTCGTTAAACATAGCTTACTTGCAATCGATTATGTGAAGCCAACACATGTAGCAGTTTGCTGGGATATGGGCGCAAACACATTCCGAAATGAGCTGTATGATGGATACAAAGCAAACCGTGATGCACCACCTGTGGAATTGCATCCACAATTTGACTTAGCGAAGGAAACCGCAACGGCCTTTACGCTACCGAATATAGGACTAGCAGGGTACGAAGCGGATGACTGTATTGGAACGATCGCAAAATCGTTATCATCAGAAAATAAAGTTTCGATACTGAGTGGTGATCATGACCTTCTACAACTACTAGAAGAAAATATCGATGTTCATATTCTACAAAAAGGATTCGGCAATTATAAAACTTTTACAGAACAATCATTTATTGAAGAAAAGGGGATTACCCCACTTCAATTTATCGATGTTAAAGGCTTAATGGGCGATTCTAGTGATGGATACCCTGGGGTGAAAGGCATCGGAGAGAAAACGGCGATCAAACTCATTCAAGAGTATACTGACATTGAGGGGATACTGGCCAATCTTGAAAAGCTAACACCAGGGCAGCGAAAAAAAATCGAAAACGACCTTGAGATGTTAAAGTTATCGAGAACATTAGCTGAAATTCATTGTGAAGTGCCTGTCACTTTTTCTCCAGAAGAATCTGTTTGGTCAGGTATTACTGAAGAAACCCAAATTTTTCTTGATGAACATGAATTAAGAAGCATCAAGCGTTTTTTGATTCAACATAATATTGTATCTTCGGCCGAAACACTTTAGATAAACTTTCTAGAGGGTAAATTCTAAAGTAGATAAACACCCCATGTGGAGGCTCATGGGGTGTTTTTTTTTTTTTTTTTTTGAGAAAATCAATCTTTATTGCTTCTTCGCTATTTAGTGTTTAGTTCAAACAACTATGTAGGTTTCGGAACTCAATCAATTATTCTTGTAACAGGTGGTGAATGCTGAGCGAGCAATTGAACTCATTCCCTTGTCCGGTTTGGTTTTTCGCTTGTTTTAATCAATATGTAGAATCCTGACATTAAGCTAAAATGGTAGCATCAATTGAACCCTAGAAAATTGTCTTGTCAACACTAAATAGCGAAGAGCCTCTTTATTGATTGAATAATCATAGTATACGAGAAAGATGAGCGAGAATAGTAGTGCATAAAGGTAAGTTAGCCTTTAATAACTGCTGATAGGAACACTAGAAATATTAGTTAACTGTCAGTGTCGATCTACTCCTCTACGAGTTCTGCATATTTTGTGAGGAGGTATTACTTTGATCGATAACAGTGTTCAGCTTGCATTCTAGACGGAAGCATACCAACAAAAATCAAATCACATGTCCCCCTATCTAAAAGTGAATCAATATGTATTATTGATCAGGGTAGTTGACTAACTCTTATTTTACGTGTGCTATTTTCTTCTGTGAAGAAGAGTGAAAGAAAATAGGTAAAGCTAGAAAATGTACATAATCATGCACAGCCACTAGTTAAATCAATTGCTTTCAATGACTATGTCATAATTAGGGAATGTTGATACAATTTGAGTTATATATTTATGGGGTTTAAACAACCACAAGACTGATTTCTTGTGGTTGTTTAGGGCTCATTTCGAATACACTGTTTCTATTTAGTCTAATTTTAGGTGGAGCACTTCATTTTTCTGATGATTCACATCAAAAGTAAATGAAATGATACCTCGAAACAATACAATTCACCGTTTTTAGACTCGTTCGAAAAGCAACAATTTTTGCGAAACCAGCCTTATTTAACAATAACCATCTTTTTTACTGATTTATTTTGTATTTTTCTTTTTAGCCTTTTTTTCCAACTGAGATGAGATTTCATTTCCGAATTCAACATCAGGTCCTTGTCCTTCTGGGTTGACACTTTGCCCTATTAGGCCACGGTTTTTATTTTGGTTTTTGCTCACTTAAGATCACCTCCGGTTTTAAAAGGTAAGAAAAAAGAATAGACTGGTTTTCACCATCGATTCAAGGTCATAAGGCTACCACTGATATGAGGAAACAAACGTGACAGGGCAGTCATCAAGTATGTCGCCGAGATATGTGTGCCTTACGCCTCTCTTATGATGCTCAATGGTGATGAATTTCATTACACGAGCAGGAGAGACTAAAACTGTGGAGGTGATTGTATTTGAATCGAGGAGTGTTTATCGCTTTGCTGAGCATTGGAATGGCTCAAGCCATGAAAATTCCATTGTATTTTCTGAAAACAAATAAATGGAAACCACAACTATTTTTTCAAACAGGAGGAATGCCGAGCTCTCATTCAGCAGGGGTTTCGTCATTAACGACTTTTATTGCCTTAAAAAGAGGCGTTTCAACGATTGACTTTGCCCTATCGCTAGTATTCGGCTTGATTGTTATGTACGATGCCCAGGGAATCCGAAGGCAGGCGGGTGAGTTAACTTTAAAAGTCAATAGTTTAGATGAACTAGTCCGTAAAGCTCACCAACAAGAAAGCATTGAGTTTAAACAAAAACCACCAACTAAACTAAAAGAAATGCTTGGACACCAACCTTCAGAGGTCATTGGAGGTGCATTATTTGGCATCATCACGGGAATTACTTCCTTTATTCTACAGAAAAATGTAGGCAAACGTAATTGGTTTATGTAGAATTAAATTGATTAATGTCGAATAGGTGATGTAGGTTGGTAACAAGAGTAAGGACGATTGAGGAATATTTGATGTATTTAGAAGATAAGGGATTTAAGTTTTCTGAAGATGCGGTTGGTTTTATTTTTTTCGGAAAGAAATTGACTGAAGCTCCTGATATATTGGTCAATGTTGCTATTGAAGTGACACTTAAGGTCAAACAGGGTTTTGATGGAAGTTTCTATGTGTCACTTTTGGAAGAGTTCCATGGAAATCAATTCTCTACACGATATCAAGCTCTACAATATGCTGAAGAAAAAGGTATACTAACGTAAAAGCCAGGCGGAATGCCTGGCTTTTACGTGTTTTTTCTATTTGTCTATATAGTTTGAACCTAAGTTATTTTTTTGATAGTGCTTTGTTAATTTGGGCTGTTAATTTCCACTCCAATTAATTTAGTATATAAATCAACCATAAGCTTGAACAGAACCATTGTTTTAGAAGGATTTTCATTTATCTCACGTCGAATGGATCAACGCTATCAGACCAGTCATTGGCTTCTGTTGGAAAGTACGTTCAACAGAAGCCAATGACTGTCAACCTTAATCAATACATAGCTAGAGAAGTCCATGAGTCCTTAAAAAAGTAAGGGAGTCTATCCGACTGGAAACATCGTGATGAATGGACTGGGACAACCCAAGGAGTCAACTGTTTTTGAGTGAGTTCTATAGATTAATTTATATAAATCATATTAATCGAAAAGCGAAAATTGGTTATTATGTGTTTGATGAGGGTAAATTGGTAGGTCCTGAATCAGTTTTGTGTGATTATCTTGCATTCGAGTCTTTCATTAATTTGCCCAATTGCTGAACAAGATTGAGATCTCCTATGTCGATGCAATATCTCTTTTTATATCTCTAATATTGGTTCTTTTCTTTTACATTGTGACTATTTCATCTATTTTATTGAATCCGCCATTTCACTATTAATTTCCATCAAAACTAGACGGAATAATGCCGGAACAAAGCTATATCTAGATTATAAATTGATACGAAAATCCATAACTTTTGCTAAAACAGCCTTAATATTTGAGTAATTATCAACTTTACTAATCAATATAGTTTTGTGTGTAGTTTCACTACATTCTGGTTTTTTTAGGGGAAAGGGCCTAATATAAATCGGAATTTTTCTTAAGAAGAGAAAAAATTGTCTCTTCGGTGTAGCCATGATTTGCTCTTCGGCTTTATTTCAACAATCATCATCCCAAAGAAAATGAATAGACAACCGATTATTTGCTTGGCCGATAAGACTTCTCCAATTAAGAGAAAGGATGAAAGTGCTGCAAATACGGGCTCCATCGCAAATATTACAGCTACTCTGGTTGAAGAAGTAAATTGTTGTGCCCATGTTTGAAGAAAAAAGGCTGCTGCCGTTGCAAAAAGGGCTGTGATCAGAATGCCTGAGAACACTTCTGGTTGTTTAAGGACGTCCACGTTCCGTAGTAATGAACTATCTTCGAATAGCAACATACTCACGAATGAAAAAAGACTTGCTGAAAGCAGTTGGATAGCTGCCAATAATAGGGCAGAATGGATTGCAGCAAATCTATCTGTTAGAAATATGTGCGCGGCAAACGCAACTGCACATCCTAATACAAGAATATCACCTAGCTGGACTTGATTGGAAGAGATGGCGGCTAGAAGGTATAACCCAACTGCCGCAAAGAACGCGCCACATATCGCAAATAAACTGGGCCGCTTCTTTGAAAATGATAGAGCGAGGAACGGGACTATCACTACATTTAAGCCCGTAATAAATCCTGCTCGAGCGGGAGTGGTATGCAATAGTCCTATCGTCTGTAGTCCGAATCCAAGAAATAGAAAGAATCCTAACACAATTCCCGGAAACAAGATAGAGTAATCAAAAGAGCGAGAACGCCTTCCAAATAAGTAAAGCAAAAACAACAGAAGTCCAGCTAGAAAAAAGCGGAGAAAATTAAAGGAGAAAGGGGGAAGGATAGAAACGGCTTGCTGAACGAGTACAAAGGTACTTCCCCATACAAATGCGACTAATAATAGACCAGTTGATGCGATAAGAGTCCGGTTTTTATTCACATAATATCTCCTTCATTTAATTGGACGATTGCTTTGCGAGCTAGTGCATCTGCGACAGAGTTCTCAGAAGAAGGAATCCATTTAATAAAGTACAATTCATGTCGAGTTAACAGCTCCTGAATCTCAACAAATATTCTACGATATTGCTCACGTTTAACGAATCCCTTTTCAACTGCATTCACTAGAGCCTGTGAATCAGAACGAAACGAAACCATTTCAAAGTTAAGATCTTCACATTTTCTTAGAGCATACAAGAAAGACAGAAATTCAGCTTCATGATTATTTTTCATACCAAGAGGAATGGAATAACTCTCTGCTTTTCCTGTATATTTAATGTGAATTCCTGCACCGCTTGGTCCTGGATTTCCTGCACTTGCACCATCTATATATACTTCCACCATCTCCAAAACACTCCTTTTCGATGAATTGTAGAGCGAACAAAATCCTTATTTTGGAAAACGTCTGGCGATATATCCGAAAGGAGTGTCAAGAAGAGAGACGATCCATTTTAAAATATAAGTAGTAATGAAAATCTCTATCCAAATCTCCATTGGGAAAGCTCCGAGAAAGGCAACCGAAGTAAAGACGAGTGTGTCTAACAGCTGACTAATCATCGTCGATCCATTGTTCCGAATCCAAAATTGAGAATCCTTCGGGAATTTTTTCTTTAAAAGAGTGAAAAGATAAACATCAGAATGTTGGCTGACTAAGTAGGCAGCTAGGCTTCCTAATGCGATCCGGGGAAGAAGTCCAAAAATTGTTTCGAGCGACTCTTGTGCAATGTCGTTTGGATGAGGTTGGAAAATAATGGACATTTGCATAATGACGGTCATCGCCACTAACGTAAAAAACCCTAACCAAACAGCTTTTTGTGCTTCTTTTTTACCGTATCTCTCATTTAAAATATCCGTTACAAGAAAAACAGTTCCATACATTGTATTACCAAGTGTAGCGGTTAATCCAAAAATTTCAATCGTTTTGACTACTTGGATATTTGCCAGTATGGTGGAGATGCCAATCCATACAAACAGACCAGTTTTGCCAAATATACGGTACATTAGTAAAACCAATGCAAAATTAACTAAAACAAATAAAATTCCAAACCATTCGTTATACATACTGATCCTCCAAAAATACTGATTAAAAATACAACGATTATTATATCGACAAAACGAGCATTTCTCAACTAGTTATTGAAGGAGGAAAAATGATGAAAATGAAAGTGATTTTCAATTATGTAGGGAAAGGGCTAGAAGGAACAACATTTGAATCTGATTGGGTGTTACGGCATAACGTGCAGCCTCTCATAAGTGATCTTGAAAAGTCAGGTAAATCAAAGAACATTATGATTGTAGATGAGCTCGGGGCTGAGTGGTCAAAAAAAGAGTATATGAAGTTAAACCAACAGCTTGAAACAGAACCTGAAAATGTCATTCTCTATTTTGATGGAGGTTTTCATAAAGAGACGAATGTGGCAGGAATCGGTGTTGTTGTGTATTATGATAAAAATGGAGAATCCTATCGTTACCGGAGAAACAATCGTTTAGAAAGTATTCAACATAATAATGAAGCTGAGTACGCTGCTCTTTTTGAAGCCCTGATGTCATTGGAGGATATTGGTGTACAGCATACGGTTTGTGAAATTAAAGGAGATGCTCAGGGCTTAATTAAGCAACTACAGGGGGAGTGGCCCTGTTACGAAGCAACACTCAACCGGTGGTTAGATCGCATTGAAGAGAAAATTAACAACCTCCCGGTTCGAGCAAGTTATTCTGTGATAAAACGAAATCAAAACAAAGAAGCCCATCAGCTAGCGTCTCAAGCTTTAGAAGGCAAAGAGATACATAGTCATAAAAAACAACTTTAGGTATAAGGAAGTGAAAGGGAAATTGAAACGAAAAACAGCAATCATAGAAGCTGATAATTTAATGGATACTTATTGCGAAGGCTGTTGGTTAAAGCGTGAGTTTCGAAAGGAAAAAGGGAAAACAGAGGCACATCGTTTTTGTATTGGTCAGTGTACCATTGGGGCTCAACTACAGGAATTAGGAAAGAAAATTAGTCAATGAACCATATAATGGACAATTTCAAAAAGATTGGTGTTAATTGGTGCCAGTAGAACACTAATGAGCCCCAAGAGGAATAAAAAGGGAAGATTCTATAGAATCTTCCCTTTAATGTCTAGTATATAATACATTTATTATATTTTTACTACGTTAGAAGCTTGAGGTCCTCGATTTCCTTCAACGATTTCAAAAGAAACTTCTTGTCCTTCTTCCAATGATTTGTACCCGTCTCCTTCGATTGCTGAAAAGTGAACGAATACATCTTCTCCATTTTCTACTTCAATAAATCCGAAACCTTTTTCATTATTAAACCACTTTACTTTTCCATTTTGCATCATTCTGATTCCTCCTACACCCTAATAAGCAACGAATGCTCATGAAGAAAATTTTTCGAAGGGACAATATGATCCTCGAATAATTAAATGTGTTTCGAAAGCGTTATTTGACTACTTTAAATATACAATAATTGCGAATAATGCGTCAAGAAGTGGAATTGATTTTATTTTCAAAATAGTAAATTATAAATAAAAATAGATGAAATTAAAATTTATAGTTGACAAAAAGTTTCGTTTGGCTTTAAAATTTGCATTAAGGCAAAACTTAGTCCTGAATAAAAAAATGTAAAGTATGTGCAAAAAATGGTCACGATTAGGTCGAATATAGAATACAAAAGTAGGGAAGATTTTTTGTGGGCGAATTTGCACATGGTCAGATTTTACAATAGGAGGAAATGGATATGAAGAAGATGAACTTAGTTGGTTTGATGATGTTATTACTTGGAGGTTTATTCCTTTCAGGGTGTGGAGTGGATTCAACAGATTCAAAGGATGGCAGTAAAATAAAGGTCGTAACGACGATAGGTCAAATTGCGGATGCAACTCGCTATATTGGTGGAGAATTTGTTAGTGTTGAAAGCTTAATGGGACCTGGCGTTGATCCCCACTTATATAAAGCCACGCAAAGTGATATTGGAAAATTGCAAAATGCAGAAATTATTTTTTATAACGGATTACATTTAGAAGGTAAAATGTTAGAAATCTTTGAAAAAATGAATGAAACAAAACCAACAATCGCCATTGCAGATAACATTTCAGATGAAGCTTTACGAAGTGACGTGGTAGATGTGAGCATTACTGATCCTCATATTTGGTTTGACATTGATCTATGGACGACAGCTTTAGAAGAAGTAACTAGAGGTTTGAGTGAATTAGACCCGGAGAACAAGGAGTATTATGAAAAAAATGCCGAGGAGTATTTTGCTCAATTGTCTGAATTAAAACAATATGCTAAAGAGCAAATCGCGACGATTCCTGTTGAACAACGTGTGCTTGTAACGGCTCATGATGCCTTTAATTACTTTGGGGCAGCTTATGATATGGAAGTGAAAGGTCTTCAAGGACTAAGCACAGATTCAGAGTACGGATTAGGTGACGTTCAATCGCTTGTTGAAATCTTAGTTGCAAGACAAATCAACGCAGTGTTTGTTGAATCGAGTATTTCAGAAAAATCGATAAATGCTGTTATTGAAGGTGCAAAAGATAAAGGGCATAATGTAGTGATCGGTGGAGAACTCTTTTCAGATGCCATGGGAGCGGAAGGCACTAAAGAAGGAACGTATATAGGGATGTACCGTCACAATGTTGATACAATTGTGAACGCATTAAAATAGAGGTGAAAATGATGAATGCAATTGAAGTGAAAGATTTAACGGTAGCTTACCATAAGAAGCCAGTGTTAATGGATGTAGAGTTCCAAGCTCCAAACGGGTGCTTAATGGGGATCGTCGGTCCGAATGGCGCAGGTAAATCGACCTTAATCAAAGCTGTCTTAGGGTTAATACCTAAAGCATCGGGTGAGGTGAAAATTCTTGGAGAAAAATATTCTCCTAAAGCGAAAAAAGTGGGATATGTCCCCCAACGTGGAACGGTAGATTGGGATTTTCCTACGAATGCCTTAGATGTAGTTTTGATGGGAAGATACGGTCATGTTGGTTGGTTCAAACGACCGTCAAAGCATGATGTCAAGATTGCAATATCTTGTTTGGAAAAGGTCGGGATGAAAGAATATGCCTCTAGACAAATCAGTCAATTATCTGGTGGACAGCAGCAACGTGTTTTCTTGGCACGAGCACTTGCTCAAGATGCTGAAGTGTATTTCATGGATGAACCATTTGTCGGAGTAGACGCAGCGACAGAAAAAGCGATTATCATGTTATTAAATGAATTAAAAAGCAACGGAAAAACGGTGTTAGTGGTTCATCATGATTTGCAAACCGTCAAAGAGTATTTTGATTGGTTGCTTCTTTTAAACAAAAAAACCATTGCGATTGGGAAAACAGAAGACGTTTTCACAATGGAAAAATTACAACAAACCTACGGTGGGCGTCTAGCATTCTTAGAACAACAAATGCTCATCCAACCATAAGAGGTGTATAAAATGGAACAAATGTGGAATTCAATACTAAATGATGCGAATACCCAATGGGTTTTGTTGAGTACCCTTCTGCTCGGGACGGCAAGTGGAGTATTAGGAAGTTTTGCTCTTTTACGTAAACAAAGCTTAATCGGGGATGCAGTAGCTCATGCCGCACTGCCAGGGATCTGTATCGCATTCTTATTAGTAGGAGAAAAAGATTTTATCGTGTTATTAGCCGGAGCAGCAACTACAGGATTATTGGCTGCTTACTGTATACAATTTATTTCATCTTATTCAAGAATTAAAGAAGATACAGCTATTGGTCTGGTTCTCTCTGTCTTTTTTGGGGCAGGAATTATGTTATTGACGAAAGTAGCTCAATCTCCTTCAGGGAATAAAAGTGGCTTAGACAGTTTCATTTTTGGGCAGGCGGCTTCACTTGTCGGAACGGATGTGAAAATCATGGCTTTTACTGCTTTGATATTAATTGGGGTTACCTTCCTGCTATTTAAAGAATTCAAGGTATCAACATTTGATCCTCAATTTGCAAAGGGAATCGGCTTGCCTACACCTCTACTGAATTTGCTTTTCATTTCTTTACTCGTACTTACCGTTGTAATTGGTATCCAGGCAGTAGGAGTGATTATGATGGCGGCGCTATTGATTACACCTTCGATAGCTGCTCGATATTGGACGGATTCTCTGGGTATTATGGTTGTCGTATCAGGCTTAATTGGAGCGATTTCTGGTGTCTCAGGTACCTTAATTAGTACCTTAGGTAAAGGTTTGTCAACAGGTCCATTTATAGTCTTATCTGCCACCATGATTTTCTTATTCTCCCTCCTCTTTGCTCCTGAAAGAGGGTTAGTATCGAAGTGGTTAAAGCGGATAAAAAATGATCAAATTATAAATGAAAAAAGTTTATTGCTTAAATTTGAACAAAGTAATCAGTTCGGAATTTCAAAAGAGCAGGTGCTCCATTCATCCTCAATTTCTGTTGGGAAAGCGTTACGCTATCTTAAGGGATTCGAACAGCGAGGATGGCTTCTTAATCAGAAGGGCATCTATAGATTGACAACAGATGGTGAGGAAGTAATTAAGCAAACCATCCTGCTTAACCATATGGTCGAATTACGTGAAATGTATCCGAATGAATTAGCGGATGTGTCCTTCCCAGCATTTGAAGATGGGAAAATTGAAAAGATGAATAATGAAGAAGCTCAAACTTTGCATCAGAAAATGCTTGATCTACAACAGCGCTATAAAATCCAGCCAGTTGTAGACATGAAGAGAGGAGGATAAAAGATGACGTATGAAGCTTGGATTATCTTAACCGGTTGCCTTGTTGGCATTTCTTGTGGAATGATTGGATGCTTTTTGATTTTAAGAAAAATGTCCATGTTGGCTGATGCCATTAGCCATACCGTTTTATTAGGTATGGTGCTTGCGTTCCTAGTTAGCCAAAGTTTAAATGGTTTCTATATGCTAATTGGTGCGGCAATAGCTGGATTATTTACGACCTTATTAGTTCAGTTATTTCAGTCAAGTGGCATTCAAGAGGATGCATCCATTGGTGTTGTTTTCACATCATTGTTCGCAGTTGGCGTCATCTTGATTTCTCTCTACGCAGGAAACGTACATTTAGATGTTGAGCATGCATTGATGGGTGAAATTGCATTTATCCCGTGGAATACCATGTCATTACCGTTTCTCGGGGATGTACCCAAATCTGTGGTCATGATTTCTTCTATTTTAATCGTCAATATCATTATTATTTTCTTCCTGTATAAAGAATTTAAATTGACGAGTTTTGATGCAAGTATGGCTGCAGCAATGGGGATACCGGTTTTATTGATTCACTACGTTTTGATGGGTGTGGTGTCAGTAACAACGGTTTCAGCATTTGATAGTGTTGGTGCCATTCTGGTTGTAGCAATGTTGATTGCTCCAGGAGCAACCGCGTATTTATTAACCGACCGTTTTAGCGTCATGCTGTTCTTGAGTGCTTTTATCGGTTGCGTTGATTCAATATTAGGATATTTTTTAGCGGTGTATTTAGATGTTTCGATATCTGGGGCGATGGCCGTGATGGCCGGAGTTGTGTTTGCCATAGCGTTTATCTTTGCTCCGCAACACGGGTTGCTGGCAAAAAGTAATCTTAAAACGAAGAGTCGATTAGATTCAACTTCAGAAGGTGTTTAAATAGGCTTTCCTTGTTTAATTTTTGAACGTATAGTAAAATTTTCATGACGCGTGGAAAAACGTATGGGAGGGATCGGCATGCCAACACCAAGTATGGAAGATTATATTGAACAAATTTATCTTTTAATTGAGAACAAAGGCTATGCACGAGTCTCGGACATTGCCCAATCACTCTCTGTTCACCCTTCCTCCGTAACGAAAATGGTGCAAAAATTAGATAAGGACGATTATTTAATTTACGAACGATATCGTGGTCTTATTTTAACGCAAAAAGGGAAAAAGGTCGGTAAGCGCTTAGTGTATCGACATGACCTATTAGAACAATTTTTACGAATTATCGGCGTTAAAGAGGAAAATATTTACGAGGATGTCGAAGGGATTGAACACCATTTAAGTTGGGATTCGATTGATCGAATTGGAGATATGGTCCAATTTTTTGAAGACGATTCAGAGAGAGTTGAAGCATTGAAATTGATTCAACAGCAGAATGAAGAAAACGAAGAATAACCGTATAGCAACGGTTATTTTTTTAGTGATTATCGTGTCAATATGAAAATCTTCTGTGAATTATTTTGCATTAGTTAAAGGATTTTTTGATAAAACGTAGTATGTACATAATATCTACAAAAAAAGGAGTGAGATTCAAATGAACGATTTTGATGTAAAATTAAATCGCTATGCAGATTTAATTATTGAGGTAGGTTTAAACATTCAACCAGGGCAGAAGTTGATTATTAATTCTCCTGTATCTGCAGTGGACTTTGTCAGGATAGTTACTGAAAAAGCATACAAAGCAGGTACTTCAAGAGTATTAGTGCAATATTTTGATGAAATCGTCGGTAAATTAACCCTTGAACTAGCGACAGAGGAAGGATTAGAGGATTTTCCAACCTGGATTCCCCGTGGGTATGAAGAGATGGCCGAAGAGAATGTAGCATTTTTAAATTTAAATGCACCGAACCCAACCCTTCTAAAAGATGTAGACCCAAATCGAGTAGCAATATCGAATAAAGCACAAGGGATGGCATTTAGAGGATTTCAACAATATATTGTTGGAGGAAAAATCAGCTGGTTAATAGCAGCCATTCCAACTATGGAATGGGCAGAAACAGTCTTTCCAAAAGAACGACCAGAAACGGCGTTATCAAAGCTATGGGACAACATCTTTTACACGACCAGAGTGGACCAAGAGCGACCAGTTGAATTATGGAAGGAACATATCGGTCAACTAAATCATCATGCGGCGGTTCTGAACGAGAAAGACATTCAAAAACTCCACTACAAAGGTCCTGGAACGGATTTGACCATCGAGTTTGATTCTCGAAGCCAATGGATTAGTGCAGGCTTTCAAAACGAAAAAGGGATAGATTTTGTTCCGAATTTACCAACAGAAGAGGTTTTTACGATTCCAGTAAGGACCGGGGTCAACGGGATTGTCCAAAGCACAAAGCCGTTGAATTATAGTGGGAATTTAATTAAGGATTTTTCACTGACGTTTAAGGACGGAAAAGTGGTCGATTTTCAAGCAAAAGAAGGTTATGAAACGTTAAAGAAACTGCTTGATACGGATGATGGTGCCTGTTATTTAGGAGAAGTGGCCTTGGTACCGCATGATTCGCCGATTTCTAATACCAATCTCGTGTTTAATAATACGTTATTTGACGAAAATGCTTCTTGCCATTTAGCGTTAGGCAACGCCCTTAATATTTGTGTGAAAGATGAAAGCAATCAAGCGCCGGAACTATTAGAAGAGATGGGATTTAATACGAGTATCACTCATGTTGACTTTATGATTGGGAGTGCGGAACTAAATATCGATGCAATAAAGAAAGATGGCACGACAGAACCTATCTTTCGAAATGGAAATTGGGCGAGCAATTTAATACCTGCATCATCTGTCAAAAAATAAAAAAAAGAGCAGGAATACAAAACGTTAGGTAGTTCAGATAACGTGGAGAAACGATAGAATTAACTTAGGAAACCGAGTATAAAATCGCAAAGATTTTATACTCGGTTTTTTATTGTTATAAAAAGGTGAATGTATAAAGCGTGCAGTATATGAAGAAGGATATGTTACAAGAAGTTGCTCTCTTTTAGGGTATATTATAGTTGACCTCGATGAAAACCCAAACTGGGATGAAAATACCCCCTATCCAAAAGTAGGCTATCAAGTTTTTTATCGAATGGACATCAACCATTTACTTGATTTTAAAGCAAAGTATGAGTCAGGAGAAAGAATTCTTATAAATCCAAGTGAAGTAACAGAATACTATCAATGTTCGAACGAGCTGTACAAAAAAATACTTGATTTTTCTGTCAGGAAAAGGTGACCAATCTGAAATTAAAAGGGACTTTAATGGGATCAACTCCCCTGAAAAAGACAAGCTCAGAGAAATAAATCTGAGCTTTTTGCAGCCTATTTCATGTGTGGTTTAACCTGTTAATTCCAATGTTATTCAGATTGTTATTTAATGTTATCTCCACAATAACTGACCTATTTAACAAAACGTAATCCTTCTTTTTTTATAGCTAAAGCAGTATTTGTAACTGTACATATTCGTTTAAATGGTTAGGTTCCTCTGAGAATTACATTATATTGAAACCATCTATTGTGGATAACATTAGTAAAAATAATGCGGCGTTAATGTAAAGTAAACTTGACAAAAAGTATAGTAGACATTACAATAAAAATGAAAATATTGGAAGGTGATGCGATTTGGTTTTGAAGAACCGGGTGAAGGAATTAAGAGCAAAGCATAATCTCACTCAAAGTAATTTGGCTGATAAAGTAGAGGTAACACGACAAACCATCATAGCATTAGAGAAAGGCAGTTATATCCCTTCTTTACTACTGGCTATGAAAATCGCTCAAACATTTCAGCTACCAGTCGAAGAAATCTTTTATATGGGGGAAGTAAAATGAATTATTATCGCAATTTAGTGCTTACTATCGCTATTCTTTTGATTTTCGGTTGGTGCATGAGCTCTCTTTACTCAGCTTATCTCGGCTTCGCTGAAATTATTAAAGATCCTGATCCTCCTTGGATTGTGGAAATAAATGTATTTCCTATATTTTTAATGCTTTTAATTGCAGGAATCATGCCTGTCATCCTATTGAAGAAGAAGAAAAAAACGAATTCCTGGTCTAAAGCGTTATTATTGCCAATCGAATTTGAAGAATGTGATGAACGTGAAAAGCAGATTACTGCCCAGGCTTGTCGATCTTCCTATATTAGTATGTGGTATATATTCCCAGTCCTAACAGCCTTACTTCTCCTCTATCCTTTTGTGTCAGACTGGATCCCTTACTTCCCAGTCCTTGTTTTTCTCTTGTTTCCATTGACTCAAATTCTTGCTTATTTTTTTACACTAAAGCGCTATTATTAAGTCAAATGGGTGAAAGAGGTTCTTGGGATAAGAGTATTATTTGGGCCGGAACTAGTTAGTTAAATAGATAGGTTTTGGGATGTTTTTCATCTGTTTTGAACGAAGTCAATAGCAATAATATATACGAAAGAGCAATTGATAAAAGCCACTTCTTTAAGAAGTGGCTTTTATCGTTCGTTTGTTGAAGGTAATCTGGAGAAGACGATCTTCAATGACATGATGGAATGAGTAGTAAATGAAAAGTAGATAAAATCATTCATAGTGTGGAGTTTTTTAGAGGCACTAGAAGATTCAGGAAATTGCTACGATCCAAAATGATGAAGTGAAATAAAATGCTTCATTTATTCTCTATTCGGTTGTATGGTAAAGTAAATGGCAGATAGGAACAAAGGAGAGAAAATAAAACATGACGAATAGAATTTACTATGATGATCCATATGCTATTAATATGACAACAGCGATAGTTAAACAGCAGCAAGATGAAAGCGGTCATTGGTATGTCGTGTTGGCTGATACCTTGTATTACCCGACAGGCGGAGGGCAGCCACATGATGTAGGAACACTGAATGAAAAAAGAGTAGTAGCTGTAGAAGAAATTAAGGGAGAAATCCGCCATTACATAGAAGAACCTTTTTATGATGATCGTATTGAAGTAAAGGTAGCGATTGATTGGAACAGACGATTTGATCATATGCAACAGCATGCAGGACAACATATTTTGTCGGCAGCCTTTGAGGAAGCTTTTCACTATGAAACAATTAGCTTTCACCTTGGTAAGGAAACACTTACGGTTGACCTAAACATCGAAAAGCTTTCGGGAGATGAAGTTCATAAGGCAGAAGCAATTGCAAATGCCATTATTCAAGAAGGTCGGATCATCGAGACAAAGTGGATATCAAAAGATGATCTTCGTCTTTACCCTCTTCGCAAAGCCCCTTCTGTACAAAATGATATTCGGTTAGTGATAATTCCAGAGTTTGATTATAACGGATGTGGAGGGACTCATCCCCGCTCAACTAGTGAGGTGGGTAGTATTAAAATACTGGATTGGGAAAAGCATAAACAACATATTCGTTTGGAGTTTGTATGTGGAAATCGAGTACTGGATCAACTAGAGAAGAAGCATCAAACCTTGCGAGGCTTAACAAGCTTGCTTCAAGCACCTGAACCACAAATGAACGAAAAAGTGAAACAACTATTTGAAAAACTACATGATCAAGAAAAACACATCGGTACGCTTCAACAGCAATTGCTCCATGATGAGGCGCGGGATCTATGGTATAAAGGCTCACTATACACAAACTATAAATTGGTCAAAAGCGGGTATCAAAATCGAACAATTCAAGAGCTTCAAAAACTTGCCATAAAAATAGTAAGCGAACATGAAGAAACTCTCGTACTCTTCGTTGTGCAAAATGGACAAAAACTTCAGTTTGTTGTTGCAAAAGGAGAAAAAGTCTCAACCAATATTAAGGGTGCAACGAAAAGAGTTATGCCATTAATTAACGGTAAGGGCGGCGGGAAAGACACGTTTATTCAAGGAGGGGGAGAAGCTATTATCAGTGTATCTCAGTTGCTAGATCAACTTGAGGAAGAGATTTTAGCTTAAAAAAAGAGGAAGACATACTAAGTGAAACGATCGTCACAATCATCATTAGGAATAAAAAAGAGAGACTGCTGGCTCTCTTTATTAAAGGCTATTTGTCCAAGCTTGTAGCTTTTTGGATAGCGATAAAACCCTAGAAATGTATGACTTCGTGTTCTTTGCCTAATGAGAAAGTTTTGTTTTCTAAAGGCTCTATTCGCATACATTGTGGCTATTTCATCTAATTTTTGATTAAATCGCCCATTTCACTGTTGATTCCCATCAAAAATAGACGAAATGATACCCGAAACAAAGCGATATCACCATTTATAGACTGGTTCGAAAAGCAACAAAGTATACGAAAAGAGCCTTGCAAATACAGCCATTATATAAAGCTCTTTTAATATGATTCCTGTGTCTGGTGGTATTCGGTGGGGGACATAAGCCTTTTGCTTTTCACATTCTTCAGGGAAGGGTTTATATTAGCTATTAAAAAATATCAGGATAGCTGTCAAAAGTTGCATCCCCATCAATAGCAGAACTTAATTGTTCGTAATCATCGTTATACTCATGAACCATCATTCCGCTTATTTCCCCATTCTTTACTGCTTGAACTGCTTTTCGGTAGGAGATGATTCGCCCGGTAGATGTTTGAAAGCTTAAGATAGTCCCATCTTGAGTACGATGCACGCGTTCGATATACTCCATCGCTTTTCATCCTTTCTCGCTTTTATTGTTATTAACAGTATGGACAAGAATTCTTTGATATACTTATTGTGAGAGTAAATAATTAAAAAAGTAGGTGAGTACAGTGGAAAATCAATGGCATGACAAAGCAAAGAGCAAATGGGACGATACTGCTGATTCTTGGCATAGTCGAACGACGTCGATGTGGGAAAAGGGGAGTCGAAAGGATATTATTCCCTTTTTCACCAAGCACATTTCTGCGGAATCTCATGTTGTTGATCTTGGATGCGGAGATGGGTACGGATCCTATCTACTATATAAGAATGGATACAGCGTCGTTGGCATGGATTTATCCGACCAAATGGTTTCACTGGCAAAGAAGAATGAAACTGAAGGTCTATCCTTTTTGCAGGGTGATTTAGCCGCGTTGCCGTTTCAAAACTATCAATTTAATGCAGCAATGGCGATTAATTCTTTAGAATGGACGAAGGATCCTCTTCATTCCCTACGTGAAATTCACCGAATATTGCATCCAGATGGAAGCCTATTATTAGGGATTTTAGGTCCAACTGCTCATCCACGCTCGAATAGCTTACCTCGTTTAAGAGGAGAGGAAGTTATTTGCAATACTATGATGCCGTGGGAATGTAAGCAGCTTGCAGAGGAAGAAGGCTTTACGCTCAAAGGTGAAGCTTGGGTGTGGAAAGAAAGTGTCCCAAAACAAGTACGTGAGATGGATATGCCAGCAGAACTAAAACAAGCATTAACATTTATGACACTATTATTATTTCAAAAAGGAGTGATTGGAAATGGATAATCGTTTTTCTGTCCAAGAATTTATTCAAAAAACTAAGCAGGAGGACAAAGGGCAGGGTTTGTTTGAATTAGAAACCGAGCGAATTTTAGAGATCAATTTAAACGGCGATATTTGGGCTAAAGCAGGTGGGATGATTTCATACCGAGGAAATATAAAATTTGTTCGTGAGGGTATACTTGAACATGGAGTTGGGAAGTTCTTTAAAAAAGCACTAACGGGTGAAGGTACTTCTTTAATGAAAGCATCAGGAAATGGGAAGCTGTATGTTGCCGACCAAGGAAAGAAAATTTCGATCATTAACTTGAATGGTGATTCCATTTTTGTAAATGGCAATGATTTATTGGCATTTGAACCAAGCTTGAATTGGGATATTAAATTAATGAAAAAAGTGGCTGGTATGTTAGCGGGTGGTCTGTTTAATGTTCATATCGAGGGTCAAGGAATGGTCGCGATCACTTCACATTATGAACCACTGACATTATTAGTCGAGCCAGGAAGTCCTGTATATACGGATCCAAATGCAACTGTTGCATGGTCTGGTAATTTGCAGCCAGAATTTGTAACGGATGTTTCGCTAAAATCCTTTTTCGGTCGTGGAAGTGGAGAGTCGGTCCAAATGAAATTTGAAGGCTCTGGTTATGTAGTTGTCCAACCATTTGAAGAAGTTTATTATTCCCCGCAGCAGTAAGTGAAATTTTCCCTTTCAAATCTTCTATGGGAAGATATTCTTGATTAACTCTTTTCGTATTCATTGTGGTGATTACATCTGATTTTTGATTGAAATCGCCCATTTCACTGTTAATTTCCATTAAAAATTGACGGATTTGCGGTGAAGCAACAAATATCAACAGCTCAAATCATCGTTTGTTGGGATTTGCAAAATGATACTATTTCTATACCAAAGTCAGTTAAAGAACATCGAATCATCAGCAACAGTGAAGTGTTTGATTTTGAACTTTCTCCAGAAGAGATGGAGCAAATCAATGGATTAAACGAAGAGAAACGAGTAGGATCTGATCTAAATAATTTTGATTTTTAATTTGCGCTCTAAAAAGCAATCCTTTTGAATTCAAAAGTGATTGCTTTTTAGGTATGGCTGTTTTCTCAGCAATATTTCCTGTTGATAAAATGAATTTCCAAGTATTTTTTCATAATTATTCGAAAGAATGGACTGAAAAATGAAGGATTTCATTAAATCTTGAATTTAATAGCTACCATGGATCCGAAAAGAGCTAAGCTAAAAGACAAAACATAATTTGAAATGAATTTGGCGTGAAGATGTCCTAAAGCGTAGTATAATATTAGCAGACAAAATATTTAGGAGGAACAATCATGACTAGTCGTACGAAAATACCGTCAGACATAGACATCGCGCAGAAATCCACTCTAAAACCGATAGTTGATATTGCAGAAACACTTGGATTATCAGAAAATGATTTGGAGCTCTTCGGTAAGTTTAAAGCGAAGATTACATATGACAAATTAAAAAAATTGCGAACAAAAAAAGAGGGAGATGTTATTTTAGTAACAGCGATTAATCCAACTCCAGCGGGTGAAGGGAAATCTACAGTAACTGTTGGGTTGGGAGATGCTTTTACACGATTAGGAAAGAAAACAGTCATTGCTATGCGTGAACCTTCCTTAGGGCCAGTCTTGGGGGTCAAAGGAGGAGCGACAGGTGGTGGATACTCACAGGTGTTGCCCATGGATGAAATAAATTTACATTTTACGGGCGATCTCCACGCGATCACAACAGCAAATAATGCGCTCGCTGCTCTGATCGATAATCATATTCATCAAGGGAATTTATTGAATATTGATCCAAGACGAATTCAGTGGAAACGTGCGATTGATATGAATGATCGTGCATTGCGAAATGTGGTTATTGGCTTAGGTGGACCGGCTCAGGGAGTGCCACGCGAAGAAGGATTTGATATTTCCGTAGCCTCTGAAATTATGGCTATCCTTTGTTTAGCGACAGACTTGAATGATTTAAAGAATAGAATAGGTAAAATAGTAATTGGCTATACGTATGAAAAACAACCTGTTTCTGTGAAGAATTTAGGAGTTGAAGGGGCATTAACGCTGTTGTTAAAGGATGCACTGAAACCGAATCTGGTTCAAACCATCGCTCATACACCAGCACTTATTCATGGGGGTCCATTTGCTAATATTGCTCATGGCTGTAATTCGGTAATGGCGACAAAAGCTGCAGCTATGCTAGGGGAAATCGTTGTAACAGAGGCGGGTTTTGGTGCCGACCTTGGTGCCGAAAAGTTTCTTCACATAAAAACACCAATTAGTCATATAAAGCCAAAAGCAGTGGTAATCGTGGCAACGATTCGAGCATTAAAAATGCACGGTGGAATCGCAAAGGATGCGCTAATAGAACCAAATGTGGAGGCACTTCACCGAGGCTTAAACAATCTAGAAAAGCATATTGATACTATGGAACAATTTCATCTTCCGTTTGTCGTTGCGATAAACAAATTCATTACTGATTCTGATGAGGAAGTCAATGTATTGAAAAAATGGTGCAAACAAAAAACGATACCATTTGCTTTAACTGAAGTGTGGGAAAAAGGTGGAGCAGGAGGAGAAGAACTAGCAAAAATTTTGTTAAAAGAAATGCAAGCAACGAAAGAGTTCACCCCCCTTTATGAGGTAACGAGTTCCATTGAAGAGAAAATCGAGAGCATCGCGAAAAAAGTGTACGGAGCTTCAAGCGTGGAATTCTCTCAAAAAGCGAAAAATAGTTTATTAGAAGCGAATGAGCACGGGTGGGGAGAGCTTCCAATTTGCATGGCGAAAACACAGTATTCTTTGTCTCATGACCCTAAGCTTCTCGGACGACCAGAATCCTTTGTGCTCTATATTCGTGATCTAGTGCCAAGAGTAGGAGCTGGATTTCTTATCGCATTAACGGGCGATGTGATGACGATGCCTGGTTTACCGAAGGAACCGGCAGCGTATCACATGGACGTGGATGCGGCTGGAAAAGCCCAAGGGCTGTTCTAGGAGGAGAGTGAAAATGTTTGATCCAACCTCATTTGATAATTTAAAGGTAGTTTTAGAAGGGTTCGTTTATGAGGCAGATTTACTTGGAGATATCGTGATTGAAAGTCGACATGATATGGTCGATTTAGCGGCAATGTCAAGAGAGTATAGTCTTTCTTTTCGAACGTCGTCAGAAGCTTCTTTTACTGCTAAGATCATGTTGAATTCGTCTATGAGAATGCTATCTTCTGAATTGATTAGCCTACCGAGTAGACCAATCGGGGCTTATGTTCGAATCTGTTTTTATTCAAGCGCTTCTTTAGACGTTAGTGTGAAAACAGAGGATATATTGCATCAGTTCTTTGGAGAAAACCGAGTGTTTGAAGTGATTGATACACACTCATCGATACACGGAAAAAGTGTTTCATGGGAATATAGCTTTCCTGAACCAATGAAGGAAGAACAAGTTGATGACCTCCAAGAGCTCGTTACAGTTTGCATTGGAGCGCTAGAAAAGCTCAATTGACACATTCATAACCCCCTTTTCTCTGTAATACATATAGAAGGAAGGGGGGATTTTTTTGAGGATTGCGTGGGTGACAGACAGCTCTGTTCATCAAGAAAAACCTATCGAGGATGTGTTTGTTGTTCCGTTGTCTCTTTATGTGAAAGAAAAGCTATACTTGGATGGAATCAATATAAGCCATGAAGAAATTTATCACTTTTTAAAAGATGAGACGGAAGATTTAAAAACCTCACAACCTTCTATTGGTGCATTTGTCGATGTTTACCGTGATTGCGAAAAGCATTATGATCATATAATATCCATTCACCTTTCCGGAAAACTGAGTGGAACGTTATCATCCGCTCGCCAAGCTGAGGCATTTGTGAACATCCCTATCACATTTATCGACTCACAAATTTTATCTTATCCACTTCTCGATTTAATTTTATATGGAAAATACCTCCATTTAAATGGTGCAACCGTTCAGGAGATTGAGGAAGAACTTGAAAAAAGAATCCCCTTAAACCAAACATATGTGATGGTTGGAAATTTGAATCAGTTGAATAAAAGTGGTCGAATCAAGGGGGTATCCTATCTTCTAGGAAGCGTTCTTAAAATAAAGCCGGTTTTTTCGATTCAGGATGGTATTGTTACGATTAAAGAACGGGTAAGAAGCAAGAAAAAAGGATTTCAACGCATGATTTCCTATTTAAATAAGGCGTTAGAAGAGCATTTTATTCATCGTGCCTGGGTTTTTCATGGTCGAAATCAAAAAGAAGCACAAGAGTGGAAAGAATCGCTTTCCGAACAATATCCTGGCATTGCATTTGAAACCTGTCCTATCGGCACCATTATCTCGGTTCATGTAGGGGAAGAGATAATTGGAATTAGTTGGTATAACCAAGGAGAGTCAATGATTCATTGACTCTTTTGATTTGCAATGAGGAATTATTCGTTTAGTATAATAGGAGAAGACTGAATAAAAAAATACTTGTTTTTTGGAGAAGCTATTGAACCTTGAAAGATCTAATGTTGTGGTTTTCTTCTTTCAATAGAATCGATGTATCTAACCTTATTTTGACATTGGGACAAAATACTTACTCCCAGTTTATTCAGGATGTCAGAAGTAACCATCAAAAAGAAACAGCTTATAAGGTAGATATGGAAAAGGTGGACTTATATGAGTGTGTCTTCAGTAGAAAAATTCGTCAAGAATGTGTTAGGAAAGGATTCATCGGGTCATGATTGGTATCATATTGATCGAGTTCGAAACAACGCAATGGCGATTAGGCAACTTGAAATGCAAGGAAGTGCCGTTATCATTGAATATGCTTCTTTGCTTCATGATGTGGCGGATAAAAAATTAGTGAGTAAAATCGAAGGAGAAAAACTCCTTTCTCAAGGATTGGCTTTGACCGATTTACCTATCGAAGATCAAAATCATATTAGAGCCATCGTGTTGAATGTTTCATTCAATGGTGGTCATGAAACGGAAATGACATCAATAGAAGGGAAAATTGTAAGAGATGCAGATAGACTTGACGCCCTAGGTGCGATTGGCATTGCGAGAACTTTTGCCTATGGAGGAAAAAAAGGACGACCTCTTTATGACCCTGCCGAAGAAGTACGGGAGAATATGACGGAAGAACAATACAGAACGGAAAACACTTCCAGCGTACATCATTTTTACGAAAAATTATTTAAACTAAGAGAACTTATGACGACAGAGACCGGAAAAAAAATGGCTGAAGAGCGTCATGTGTTTATGGAACAATTTATACATAGATTTCATGAAGAATGGAAGGGAACAAAATGAAAGTTTTACAAGCAGAAAGCATCACTAAATCATACGGTGAAAAGACTTTGTTTCAGGATATCTCCTTTACCATTGCTGAGAAGCAACGTGTGGGGCTAATTGGAATCAATGGAACAGGGAAATCGAGTTTATTGAAGCTCGTTGCAGACATTGATATGCCAGACATTGGCACTTTCCTCACACCTAAAGAGTATAGCCTTGCTTATTTAGATCAAGATCCAGTGTTGAACCAGAACCTCACTGTACTTCAGCAGGTTTTTCAAAGCGATGCGACGATTGTTGTTTTGATGAGAAGCTATGAAGAAGCGCTTCAAAATCTTGAAAAAGACCCATCAAATGATACGTATCAACAAAGATTGTTTCAAGTGCAAAAAGAGATGGATCAGAATCAAGCTTGGGAAGCGAGTGCTACGGTAAAAACGATTTTAACAAAACTTGGAATTCAATATTTTGACCAAAAAATTTCTGAACTCTCAGGTGGCCAAAAAAAACGTGTCGCCCTTGCCCAAGTTCTGGTAGAAAAACCAGATCTACTAATACTGGACGAGCCTACGAATCATCTTGATTATGAAAGTATTGATTGGTTACAAGAATTTTTAGGGAAATACCCGGGATCTGTGTTATTTGTTACTCATGACCGGTACTTCTTAGATAAAGTGGCGAATCAAATATTTGAATTAGACAAAGGGTCACTGTATACATATAAAGGGAATTATGAAGCCTTTATGGAAGCGAAGAGCGTGCGAGAAGAAAATGAGATGGCCACCCGAGAAAAGGAAAAAAACTTATATCGACGAGAGCTGGAGTGGATGCGTCGCGGAGCAAAAGCGCGGACAACGAAGCAAAAGGCCAGAATACAGCGGTTCGAACATCTAGATTCTACGCTGGCGTCTTATTCAACAGAAACCGAAATGGATATGGCGTTAAAAGGAAGTCGATTAGGCAAAAAAGTATTTGAATTAAAAGAAGTGTCTAAAACGTTTCACAATCAAGTGATTTTAGATTCATTTAGCTTTTTATTTAAGCGACAAGACCGCATCGGGATTGTTGGGAATAATGGAAGCGGAAAATCAACTTTTCTCAATATTCTTGCCGGATTGGAAGCGATTGACTCAGGAGAGGTAGATCGAGGACAAACAGTGAAGATTGCCTACTATACCCAACAACTTGATGAAATGCCACCGAATAAGCGAATGATTGATTATATCCGTGAAGAAGCGGAGATAGTCACCTTATCATCTGGAGATCAACTTTCTGTTTCTTCAATGTTAGAACGTTTCTTATTTCCGCTTTCTACTCATGGAACACCAATTCGCAAGCTCTCAGGTGGGGAAAAGCGAAGATTATATTTATTAAAGCTTTTGATGCAAAATCCAAATGTTCTCTTGCTTGATGAGCCAACGAATGACTTGGATACTCAGACATTAACAGTACTAGAAGCTTACTTAGAGGAGTTTCCTGGTGTTGTCATCACCGTCTCACATGATCGCTACTTTTTAGATAAAATCGCCAAGCAGTTGCTTGTATTTGAGGGGAATGCGAAAATTGGGTTGTATTATGGGACCTACTCAGTATATGTTGAATTTGAGCAAGGCGCTAAACAAACCAGTGAAAAACAAAAAATTATATCCAAGGTTCCTCAAGCGACGAATGAGCAAACTGTAAAAAAGAAGAAGATGACTTATAAAGAGAAAATTGAATGGGAAACGATAGATGAGATCATCGAAACGACAGAAACAAGAATAGAAGAGGTGCAGATGCAATTAGAAAAAGTGGGTAGTGATTTCGAACAAGCTCAATCGTGTATGAACGAGATAGAAGAATTAAATGACAAATTAGAAACGCTAATCGAACGATGGTCGTATCTTTCGGAGCTATCTACTTCATAAGCATATTCAACAGACTTCATCGTGTTATGTGTTAATATGAAGGGGATATCAAAGAACAAAGGGGCTGTTTAAATGAAGATAAAATTAATTGAACCAACACCAAGTCCAAACACGATGAAAATCATTCTCGACGAAGAGTTGCCAGCTGGCACTAGAGCGAACTATAAAAAAGAAAATCGAGGAGATGCCCCGCTTCTCATTTCCAATTTGCTTTTGATTGAAGGAATCAAAGGGGTATATCATGTAGCAGACTTTTTAGCACTTGAGCGTAATGCTAAATATGATTGGCAAGGTCTTCTCAGCCAAGTACGAGAAGTGTTTGGGGAAAAAGGCAATGAAGAAGGAAGTCAAACCGATTTCAATGATCATTTCGGAGAAGTTCAAGCTGAGGTGCAATTTTTTCAAAACATCCCGATGCAAATTAAATTGTCAGATGGTGAACAAGAGAAACGCTTTAGTTTACCAGATCGATTTGTAATAGCTATTCAACAAGTTCAAGGTGACAATGTCGTTACTGACCGTAAATGGAAAGATTATGGTGTACGTTATGGTGAGCTTGAACAGATTGGCGAACAAGTCATGGAAGAGCTAGAAGCAGCGTATCCAAATGAAAAGCTTGAAGCTCTGATTCACCCTACAGAAGTGGCTGAATCAGAAGTAACTTTAGCACAACAAAATATTGGTCCAGAAGATTTCAAAGTGGAGGATTGGCGTATACGTTACCGCATGCTAGATGAACTTAAATCCATTTCTGAAACGGATCTTCCTCTTCTAGAGCTTGCTTTAGCGGATGAAAAACCAGCCATTCGTCGACTAGCAGTTGTTTATTTGGGCATGATCGAAAGTAAACAAATTCTTCCATTAATTTATGAAGGACTTCATGATAAAACCGTTACCGTGAGAAGAACGGCAGGTGACTGTTTATCAGATTTAGGATTCTCAGAAGCCATTCCCGAAATGATGCAGGCTTTAAAAGATACAAGTAAGATTGTCCGCTGGCGTGCCGCAATGTATTTATATGAAGTCGGCGATGAAACGGCTTTAGATGCACTAGAGGCAGCTCAAGATGATGACGAGTTCGAAGTGAAAATGCAAATCAAAATGGCGATTGAAAGAATAAAAGGCGGAGAAGAAGCAAAAGGATCGGTTTGGAAGCAAATGACCGAATCGCGTAAAAATGAACGCTAAGGAGTGAAACTATGTCAAACGCATACGAAGAATATATGAAGCAAATAGTAGTACCAATGAGAGAAGAGTTAACAAGAGCGGGTTTTGAAGAATTAACGACTGAAGAAGAAGTGAAATCATTTATGAAGGAGGATGACAACTCAACCCTCGTTGTCATTAACTCTGTTTGTGGATGTGCAGCAGGCCTTGCTCGTCCGGCTGCAACACAAGCCGTTCTTCAAAGCAACAAACAACCCAACCGCTTGGCGACGGTGTTTGCTGGTCAAGACAAAGAAGCGACCGCAGCAATGAGAGAATTTTTCACTAATCAAGAACCTTCTTCTCCATCTATGGCGTTGCTAAAAGGAGCAGAAGTGGTTCATTTTATTCCTCGAGAAGAAATTGAAAACCATGCCCTCGAGGAGATTATTGAGAATTTAACATCCGCGTTTGAAGAACATTGTTAAAGGCTGTTTTCGCTAAGATTACTGCTTATCGAATCGGAATAGAACCCTTGAGTAGTATGACTTCGTGATCTTTTCCTAAGGTTCTTTTTATACGAAAATGGGTTTTGATGCTGATTTTGACACAAAAAAGCACCCTCCCTAAAATGGAATGACCATTTTTAAAGATTGGCTATGGCACCATTACTTGATTTAAGCTGGTTTTGATTTTTGGATATCTACCTCATAG